>NZ_JARGEF010000011.1:0-75042 GCF_033794725.1 Streptomyces sp. ID05-39B
CCGCGCCACCGTCTTCCCCGCGCTCCCGCGTTCCCCCACGCCCCCGTGTCCTCCCACGCTCCGGTGCACGCCCGGGGGCGGTGGTGCTCGAACTCGTCGTCGAACCGGTCCTGTTCGGACACACTCGTCACCCAGTTCCCCCTCAAGGCGGCCCACTTCGGTAACTCAGCGCGTATGGGCGCGGCCGGTCTGTCACTCTGTCGGCATCGGTCGGGGGGTGGCGCCCGCGGACCGAGGCCCAATCGTCCGATCGCCGGGGAGCCGCTCATGGGGGCCATTCCCACGCAACGGGAGACCGTGTCCCGTGCCAGTGGTGCGCCCGCGCACGCGGGAGGGCACCCGCAGGCGTACGCGACCCTGGCCGGCGGCTCCCTCGCGCCCGGCGCCGCCCGCGACCTCGTCCGCACGGCGTTCGACGAGTGGACCGGCCTCGGCCTGCCCTGGGCCCGGGAACTGGGGGGACGGCTCGCCGAGGACGCGATACTCGTCGTCAGCGAGCTGGTGACGAACGCCGTCGTGCACGCCGGCACCGACGTCGACCTGGTGTGCCGGCTGGAGGCGGAACCGGAGACCGACACCTGTGCCGTCGTCGTCGAGGTCACCGATCGCCACCCCTCCCGCGCCCCGCGCGACGGCGGCAGCCCCGACCCGCCGTACGAGACCCCCGAGTACGGCCGTGGCCTGCGCCTGGTGGCCACGCTGGCCGACGCGTGGGGCGTGACGTACCGCAGGGGAGCGAAGACGGTGTGGGCGCGCCTGCCGGCCCGTCCGGTGGACGAGTACGGCGACTCCCGCGAGCCCTGGGACGCGGACTCCGGCCCGCCCGTCCCCGCCTCCCCCCTTGCCTTCGCCGAGGCTTTCGCCCCCGAAGCGCGGTCCGCCGCGCACGACCGTGACTGGCTCGGCCGCGGCGCCCTGTCCTTCCTCGCCGAGGCCTCCGACCTGCTTGCCGGGCAGCTCGACGAGGACCTGGTCGCCGCCCTCACCGGCCAGCTGATCGTGCCGCGCCTAGCGGACTGGTGCGCGGTCTGGCTGGAGGACGAACTCGGCTCCCGCGCCGGCTGGGACGACGGGCCGGGGCCCCGGCTGGCCCGTGCCTGGCACGTCAGCGAGAACCACGTCGAGGAACTGCGCCGCGCCCTGGAGAAGGACCCGCCGCGCCCGCCCGAGGGCCCCGATTCCGGACCCACCGCCCATCCCTGGCCCGGCGCCGCCCTAGGCTCGCACGGCGCCGCCCTCGCCTACCGGCTGGTCGCCGGCGGCCGCCCGCTCGGCATCCTCGTCATCGGCCGTGCCGGGCTGCTGCGCTTCCCCGACGAGGTCACCGGGCTCGTCGAGGACCTCGGCCGGCGGGTGGCGCTCGCCATCGGCGCGGCCCGCCAGTACGCCCGCCAGGCCACCATCAGCGCCGTCCTCCAGCGGGGTCTGCTGCCCGGAGCGGTCGCCGAGATCCCCGGCCTGCGCAGCGCCCTGGTGTACGAGCCGCGCGAACAGGGCGGGCCGAGCGGTGACTTCTACGACCTGTTCCCGGTGGGCGACGGCCGCTGGTGCTTCGCGGTCGGGGACGTCCAGGGCAAGGGCCCGGAGGCGGCCGTCGTCATCGGGCTGGCCCGCCCCTGGCTGCGGCTGCTGGCCCGCGAGGGATACGGCGTCGCCGACGTCCTCGACCGGCTCAACCAGCTCCTCCTCGACGACGCCACCGAGGCCGCCGACGCCGCGGCCCGCGCCTTCGTCGGCCCCGCGGGCCCCGGCGACGGCCCGCAGACCCGCTTCCTCTCCCTCCTCTACGGCGAACTCGTGCCCTTCGACGGAGGCGTCCGCTGCACCCTCGCCTCGGCAGGCCACCCGCTGCCCCTGCTCCTCGGGCCCGACGGCGGCGTCACCACGGTCGCGCAGCCGCAGACCCTCCTCGGCGTCATCGAGGACGCCACGTACGTCAGCGAGAGCCTCGACCTGTGGCCCGGCGACACCCTGCTGTGCGTCACCGACGGCGTCACCGAGCGCCGCTCGGGCTCCCGGCAGTTCGACGACGGCGACGGCCTGGCTCTCGCCCTGTCCGGCTGCGCCGGGCTGGACGCGGAACTGATCGCCGAACGGATCCGCCACCTGGTCCACGAGTTCGGCGGCCGGCCCCCCGAGGACGATCTGGCCCTGCTGGTCCTCCAGGCGGAATAGCGCCCCACAGCGCCCGGGGGACCTTCGTGCCGCGTACGGGACAATGGAGGACATGCCTTCCGCTCTTCCCGACGGCGAGCCCGTCCCCACCGACGGCGCGCTGCCCGCCTCCGCGCTCGCCGGGGCCGCCGACCGCCCCCTCGGGTTCTACCTGCACGTGCCCTACTGCGCGACCCGCTGCGGCTACTGCGACTTCAACACCTACACCGCCACCGAGCTGCGCGGCACCGGCGGCGTCCTCGCCTCCCGCGACAACTACGCCGACACCCTGATCGACGAGATCCGGCTGGCCCGCAAGGTCCTCGGCGACGACCCCCGCGAGGTCCGCACGGTCTTCGTCGGCGGCGGTACGCCCACCCTGCTCGCGGCCGGTGACCTGGTCAGGATGCTCACCGCGATCCGCGACGAGTTCGGGCTGGCCCCGGACGCGGAGGTCACCACCGAGGCAAACCCGGAGTCCGTCGACCCGGCCTATCTCGCCACGCTCCGCCAGGGCGGCTTCAACCGGATCTCCTTCGGCATGCAGAGCGCCCGGCAGCACGTCCTGAAGGTCCTCGACCGCACCCACACGCCCGGCCGCCCCGAGGCCTGCGTCGCGGAGGCCCGCGGGGTCGGCTTCGAGCACGTCAACCTGGACCTGATCTACGGCACCCCCGGTGAGTCGGACGACGACTGGCGGGCCTCCCTGGACTCCGCCCTCGGCGCCGGACCCGACCACATCAGCGCCTACGCCCTGATCGTCGAGGAGGGCACCCAGCTCGCCCGCCGGATCCGTCGTGGCGAGGTCCCGATGACCGACGACGACGTCCACGCCGACCGGTACCTGATCGCCGAGGAGGCGATGGCCGCGGCGGGCTTCGACTGGTACGAGGTGTCCAACTGGGCCACCTCCGAAGCGGGCCGCTGCCTGCACAACGAGCTGTACTGGCGCGGCGCCGACTGGTGGGGCGCCGGTCCGGGAGCCCACAGCCACGTCGGCGGCGTGCGCTGGTGGAACGTGAAGCACCCGGGGGCGTACGCGGCGGCGCTGGCGGGAGGCCGCTCACCGGGCGCGGGCCGCGAGATCCTCTCGGACGAGGACCGCAGGGTCGAGCGGATCCTGCTGGAGCTGCGGCTGAAGGAGGGCGTGCCGCTGTCGCTGCTGCGGCCGGAGGGGCTCGCGGCCTCGCGCCGGGCCCTGTCGGACGGACGGCTTCAGGAGGGTCCGTACGAGCGGGGGCGTGCTGTGCTCACCCTGCGGGGGCGGCTGCTGGCGGACGCGGTGGTGCGGGACCTGGTGGACTGAGGGGCCCGGAGCCGGCCGTCGCGCCCTCGGGCCCGCCGCGGCGAGGGCCCGGCCGTCAGGCCTCACCCGGCGCCGTGACGAAATCGATCAGCTCCTCGACCCGGCCCAGCAGCTCCGGCTCCAGGTCCCGGTAGGACCCGACCCGCTTCAGGATCGCCTGCCACACCGCGCCGGTGTTGTCCGAGGGCCAGCCCAGCGCCCGGCACACCCCCGTCTTCCAGTCCTGCCCGTGCGGGACGCGGGGCCAGGCCGTGATGCCCACCGCGGACGGCTTCACCGCCTCCCAGACGTCGATGTACGGGTGGCCCACCACCAGCGCGTGCTCGCTCGTCACCGACCGGGCGATGCGCCATTCCTTGGTGCCGGGGACCAGATGGTCCACGAGGACGCCGAGGCGGGCGTCGGGGCCGGGGGCGAACTCGGCGACGACCGCCGGCAGGTCGTCCACGCCCTCCAGGTACTCCACGACCACGCCCTCCACGCGCAGGTCGTCGCCCCACACCTTCTCCACCAGCTCGGCGTCGTGCCGGCCCTCGACGTAGATCCGTCCGGCGCGGGCCACCCGGGCGCGGGCGCCGGGCACGGCGACCGAACCGGAGGCGGTACGGGCGGGCCGTGGCGGAGCGGACGAGGTGGGGCGGACCAGGGTCACGGGCCGGCCCTCCAGGAGGAAGCCGCGGGGCTCCAGCGGGAACACGCGGTGCTTGCCGAAGCGGTCCTCCAGGGTGACCGTGCCCGCCTCGCAGCGGATCACCGCGCCGCAGAAACCGGTGCCGGGCTCCTCGACCACCAGGCCGGGGTCGGCCGGGACCTCCGGTACCGGCTGCGGCTTCTTCCACGGAGGGGTCAGGTCGGCGGAGTACTGGCGCATTCGGATGACGATAGGAGAAGCGTCGGCACGCTCACAGCGACACGCCGAAACGCGCGGCCAGCACGTCCCGTTGGGCGCGGACGAACGCCGCGTCCACCACCGCGCCGTGACCGGGTATGTACAGCGCGTCCTCGCCGCCGAGGGCCAGCAGCCGGTCGAGGGCGGCGGGCCAGTGCGACGGTACGGCGTCGGGGCCCGCCTGCGGCTCACCGGACTCCTCGACGAGGTCGCCGCAGAAGACGACCTCGGGCGAGCCGGGGCCCGCGGGGACGAGGACGGCCAGGTCGTGCGGGGTGTGACCGGGGCCGACGTTCGCCAGCAGGACCTGCCGGCCGCCGCCCAGGTCGAGGGTCCACTCGCCGGAGACCAGGTGGCGGGGCCGTACCAGCGTGTCCGCGGCCTCCGTGGCCGTGTCCGCGTCGAGACCGTTGCGGACCGCGTCCGCGCGCAGCTCCTGCGCCGGCGCGTTCTCCGCGCCCACCGCCGCGTAGACCTCGGCACCCGCGAAGGCCGCCGCCCCCAGGACATGGTCGAAGTGGGGGTGCGTGAGCGCGAGATCGGTCACACGGTGACCTGCGAGTTCCTCGGCGTGCATGCGCAGCCGGGCACCCTCCGCGAGGCTCGATCCCGCGTCCACCAACAGGGCCCGGCCCTCCCCGACGACCAGCCCCGCCGTGCAGTCCCAGCCGGGCAGCCGGCACCGGCCGACCCCCGTGGCGATCCGCTCCCACCCCAGCTCTTCCCAAGTCACCGTCATACCGCGACGCTAGCCCTGGCAGCCCGCCCGGGCGACCGACCTTGCCCCGGGTGTACCCCACAGCCGTACACTGGCCGGGGAACGCTGGCACTCGGATGTGAAGAGTGCCAGACGAGACGCCCGGGGGACCGGGGACGACTTTTCTGGAGGTGAGCGCGGGTGCTGAGCGAACGCAGACTGCAGGTGCTGCGCGCCATCGTCCAGGACTACGTCGGCACCGAGGAACCGGTGGGTTCCAAGGCGCTCACCGAGCGCCACAACCTCGGCGTCTCACCGGCGACGGTCCGTAACGACATGGCCGCCCTGGAGGACGAGGGGTTCATCGCCCAGCCGCACACCAGTGCCGGGCGTATCCCCACCGACAAGGGCTACCGGCTGTTCGTCGACAAACTGGCCGGCGTCAAGCCGATGACGGCGCCCGAGCGGCGCGCCATCCAGAACTTCCTGGACGGCGCCGTCGACCTCGACGACGTCGTGGCGCGGACGGTACGGCTGCTCGCGCAGCTCACCCGGCAGGTCGCCGTCGTGCAGTACCCGTCGCTGACCCGCTCCACCGTGCGCCACGTCGAGCTGCTGGCGCTGGCGCCGGCCCGGCTGATGCTGGTGCTGATCACGGACACCGGGCGGGTCGAGCAGCGGATGGTGGACTGCCCGGCGCCCTTCGGCGAGGCCTCGGTGGCGGATCTGCGGGCGCGGCTGAACAGCCGGGTCGCGGGCCGTCGCTTCAGCGATGTGCCGCGCCTGGTGGAAGACCTGGCCGACGCCTTCGAGAACGAGGACCGTGGCACGGTCACGACGGTGCTCTCCACCCTGCTGGAGACGCTCGTCGAAGAGAACGAGGAGCGGCTGATGATCGGCGGAACCGCCAATCTCACCCGCTTCGGACATGACTTTCCCCTCGTCATCCGGCCCGTCCTGGAAGCCTTGGAGGAGCAGGTCGTGCTCCTCAAGCTCCTGGGCGAGGCCGGGGATTCGGGCATGACCGTACGCATCGGTCACGAGAACGCCTATGAGGGGCTCAACTCCACTTCGGTGGTGTCGGTCGGCTACGGTTCGGGCGGCGAGGCAGTCGCCAAGCTCGGCGTGGTCGGACCGACCCGCATGGATTACCCGGGAACGATGGGAGCGGTACGCGCAGTGGCACGGTACGTCGGACAGATCCTGGCGGAGTCGTAAGTGGCCACGGACTACTACGCCGTTCTCGGCGTGCGCCGCGACGCGTCGCAGGAAGAGATCAAGAAGGCCTTCCGGCGGCTCGCACGCGAGCTGCACCCGGACGTCAACCCCGATCCGAAGACCCAGGAGCGGTTCAAGGAGATCAACGCCGCCTACGAGGTGCTGTCGGACCCGCAGAAGAAGCAGGTCTACGACCTCGGCGGCGATCCCCTGTCCCAGGCGGGCGGCGCGGGCGGCTTCGGGGCCGGTGGCTTCGGCAACTTCTCCGACATCATGGACGCCTTCTTCGGCACGGCGTCGCAGCGCGGGCCGCGCTCACGCACCCGCCGCGGCCAGGACGCGATGATCCGGCTGGAGATCGACCTCGACGAGGCGGCCTTCGGTACGACCAAGGACATCCAGGTCGACACGGCGATCGTCTGCACCACGTGCAGCGGCGAGGGTGCCGCGCCGGGGACCAGCGCGCAGACCTGTGACATGTGCCGCGGTCGCGGCGAGGTGTCGCAGGTGACGCGGTCCTTCCTCGGCCAGGTCATGACCTCGCGGCCCTGCCCGCAGTGCCAGGGCTTCGGCACCGTCGTACCGACCCCGTGCCCGGAGTGCGCGGGCGACGGACGGGTGCGCTCGCGTCGCACGCTGACGGTGAAGATCCCGGCCGGCGTCGACAACGGCACCCGCATCCAGCTCGCCGGCGAGGGCGAGGTCGGGCCCGGCGGCGGTCCCGCCGGTGACCTGTACGTCGAGATCCACGAACTGCCGCACGCGCAGTTCCAGCGGCGCGGCGACGATCTGCACTGCACGGTGACCCTGCCCATGACCGCGGCGGCCCTCGGCACGAAGGTGCCGCTGGAGACGCTCGACGGTCTGGAGGAGGTCGACATCCGGCCCGGTACCCAGTCCGGGCAGTCGATCCCGCTGCACGGGCGCGGAGTGACGCATCTGCGGGGCGGTGGGCGCGGTGACCTCATCGTGCATGTCGAGGTGCAGACGCCCAACAAGCTGGACCCCGAGCAGGAGCGGGTGCTGCGGGAGCTGGCGAAGCTGCGCGGGGAGGAGCGGCCCCTCGGGCAGTTCCAGCCCGGTCAGCAGGGGTTGTTCTCCCGGCTGAAGGACGCGTTCAACGGGCGGTGACGGCGGGTGTGGTGGCGGGCGGTGGGGCCTTTCTCGCCCCGCCGCCCCTTCCCGTTCCCGTCCCTGGGCTGCGCCCCCGGACCCCTTGCGTCCCCGCACCCCCGGACGGGCTGGTGGGTTCGGCGTTGTCCCGGGTACGTGACAACATGCCGTCATGTCCCGCGCACTGACCGATCTCTTCCCTCTCCCGATCGTGCAGGCCCCCATGGCGGGCGGCGTCTCCCTCCCGCAGCTCGCCGCCGCCGTGTCCGAGGCCGGCGGGCTGGGGTTCCTGGCCGCCGGGTACAAGACCGCCGACGGCCTGTACCAGGAGATGAAACAGCTGCGGAGTCTCACCTCCCGGCCCTTCGGCGTGAACCTGTTCATGCCGCAGCCGGAGCATGCGGAGACCGGCGCCGTCGAGGTCTACGCCCATCAGCTGGCCGGCGAGGCCGCCTGGTACCAGAGCGAGCTGGGCGATCCGGACAGCGGCCGTGACGACGGCTACGACGCCAAGCTGGCGGTACTGCTCGACAACCCGGTGCCGGTGGTCTCGTTCCACTTCGGCGTGCCGCGTCCGGACGTGCTGGACGCGCTGCGCCGGGCCGGCACGTTCACGCTGGTCACCGCGACCACCGCCGAGGAGGCCGTCGCGGTCGAGCGGGCGGGTGCGGACGCGGTGATCGTCCAGGGTGTGGAGGCCGGCGGCCACCAGGGCACCCACCGGGACATTCCCGAGAACGACGGCTCCGGCATCGGCGTGCTCGCGCTGCTCGCCCAGATCCGGGAGGCCGTGAGCCTGCCGCTGATCGCCGCGGGCGGTCTGATGCGGGGCAGCCAGATCGCCGCCGTCCTCGCCGCCGGAGCGAGCGCCGCCCAGCTCGGTACGGCCTTCCTGGCGACCCCCGAGTCCGGCGCCGCCGCCGTCCACAAGGAGGCGCTGACCAACCCGCTCTACGTGCGCACGGAACTCACCCGCGCCTTCTCCGGGCGTCCGGCCCGCGGCCTGGTCAACCGCTTCCTGCGCGAGCACGGCCCGTACGCGCCCGCCGCCTATCCGGAGGTCCACCACCTGACCTCGCCGCTGCGCAAGGCCGCCGCGAAGGCGGGCGACGCGCAGGGCATGGCGCTGTGGGCGGGCCAGGGACACCGGCTGGCCCGTGCCCTGCCCGCCGGGCAGCTGGTGGAGGTGCTGACCGCCGAACTCGACACGGCGAGGACAGCGTTGTCGGGCGGCGGCGCGGCCGGTGCGGCCGGTATGGGCGGTGTGCGATGACCGCGCCCGTGTTCGTCGTCGAGGAACTGCCCGGCGGTCCGGCCGAGTTCGTGCTGGACGGGCCCGAGGGGCGGCACGCCGTCTCGGTGAAGCGGCTGCGCGCCGGTGAGGAGGTCGTCCTCACCGACGGCACCGGCCGCTGGGCCGAGGGCGAGGTCGTCGCCGCCGAGGGCAAGGACCGGCTGGTCGTCCGGCTGACACGGGTGGCGGAGGAGCCCGCCGGGTCGCCGCGGATCACCGTCGTGCAGGCGCTGCCGAAGGGCGACCGGGGGGAGCTGGCCGTCGAGACGATGACCGAGACCGGCGTCGACGCGATCGTGCCGTGGGCCGCCTCCCGGTGCATCACCCAGTGGAAGGGCGACCGCGGGCTGAAGGCGCTCGCCAAGTGGCGGGCCACCGCCCGTGAGGCCGGCAAGCAGTCCCGCCGGGTCCGTTTCCCCGAGATCGCCGACGCGGCGACCGCCAAGCAGGTGGCGGCACTTCTGGCCCGTGCCGACTTCGCGGCCGTGCTCCACGAGGACCGCGACTACGGCAGCGAGCCTCTCGCCACCGCCCAACTCCCCACGGACGGCGAGATCGTGCTCGTCGTCGGACCCGAAGGGGGCGTCTCGCCCGAGGAGTTGGCACTCTTCGAGGAGGCCGGCGCCAAGGCGTACCGGCTGGGGCGCAGCGTGCTGCGGACCTCGACCGCCGGGACGGCGGCCGCCGCCCTGATCCTGGGCCGGACCGGCCGCTGGTCCTGACCGGACCTACGAAGTGGCTGCCGCCGCGCGGCTGACGGCGTCGAACAGGATCCAGCCGTCCAGCTCCGCCTCGCGCCCCTCCTGCGGGAGCAGTCCGCGGCGGACGGCCTCGTCGAGGAGGGCGCGCACCGTGGCGGGCTGGTGCAGGTTGAGGTGGTGGGTGCGGTCGCCGACGCCGCCGCTGTGCGTGTACGCGCCGCCGCCGACGTAACGGCCCTCGCCCTCCCGGAACACGATCCGGGTGCGCACGCCGTCCCGGGCCAGGGTGAGGACGTCCCGGCAGCCCTGGCCGCCGCGGTGCCGGTGGCGGACCGTCCACAGGTAGGTGGTCGTGTCGTCGACGGTCAGTTTCCTCAGGCGTCGGTGGTCGCGCATGCGGTCACCGTAGACGGGGGCGGTGGTGCGGCGCATGGCGTTAAGTGCTCTACCGCGCCCCCGCCGGCGGTGGCAGGCTGCCTTCCATGGGGGCATGGAGGAGACGGATGCGGGGCCGGGCGCGCGGGACACGTGCGGTGGCCGTGGCGGGGCTCGCGGTCCTCGCCGTGGGCGGCGCGGTGGCGTGCGAACCGGGCGGGATCGGCTCGGCGGCCGTCGCGTACACCACCGACGAGGCGGCGACGGCCGAGATCGAGCGCCGGGACGTCGACGTGCGATGGCTGACCTGCACCGCCGACTACGGCGACGCCGCCGACGAGGGGACCCGGGAGACGGTCGCCTCCGTCGACTGCGAGGGTGAGACCGGCAACGGGCGGGACATCACCGTCGCCGGCCGCGTCACGCGAGCCGTCAGCGGCTCCTGCGTGCGCGGTGACCTCCGCGCGGACGTCGGCGACAAGCAGCTGTTCCGCGTGGGCGGGCTCGGCGACTGCAAGTCCGCCACCCCCTCGCCGCTCGCCCCGCCCCGCTCCGCACAGCCCGCGGAACCGGGGCGGCCCACGGTCACCGTGACCGTCACCGAGACGGTCCGGTGCGACGGCGACACCCGCTGTGGGCCCGCCGGCACCAAGTGACCTGAACGAGCCACTGATCCGGACACCTGTCGGTCACCCCGCCCTGCAGAGGACCGACTCTCGGCTCCGCTCGAGCGGGAGGGGCCCACCGGCTCCGCCATCACTTCCTCCTCCGCCTTGCAGCTGCCCGCACCAGAGCCCGCTCCTTCCCCCACCCTCCCATTGCCCCGCGGTCTAGAGTGATCGGGTGACACAGCCCGTGACGCCTGCCGCGTACTTCCGATTCCCGCATCTGCACGGTGAGTTGGTGGCCTTCACCGCCGAGGACGACGTGTGGCTCGCGCCCCTCGACGGCGGGCGCGCCTGGCGCGTCAGCGCCGACAACATGCCGGTCACCCTGCCCCGTATCTCGCCCGACGGCACCACCGTCGCCTGGACCTCCACCCGCGACGGTGCCCCCGAGGTGCACGCCGCCCCGGTCGACGGCGGACCCGCCACCCGGCTGACGTACTGGGGCAGTCCCCAGACCAGGGTGCGCGGCTGGACCCCCGACGGCCGGGTGCTCGTGCTGAGCACGCACGACCAGGCCAGCCTGCGCCGCAGCTGGGCCCGTGCGGTCCCGCTCGACGGCGGACCGGCCACCACCCTGCCGTACGGGCCCGTCGGCGGGGTCGCCTTCGGCCCGCACACCGTGCTGGTGTCCGCGTCGATGGGCCGCGAGGCCGCCGCGTGGAAGCGCTACCGGGGCGGCACGGCGGGCAAGTTGTGGATCGACCGGGAGGGCGACGGGGAGTTCACGCGGCTGCACGAGGACCTGGACGGCAACATCGAGTACCCGGTGTGGGCGGGCGACCGGATCGCGTTCCTCTCCGACCACGAGGGCACCGGCGCGCTGTACTCCTCCCTCGCCGACGGCTCCGACCTGCGACGGCACACCCCACTCGAAGGCTTCTACGCCCGGCACGCCGCCGGGGACGGCAGCCGGGTCGTGTACTGCTCCGCCGGTGAACTGTGGATCCTGGACGACCTCGACGGCGCCGAGCCGCGCCGCATCGACGTCCGGCTCGGCGGGCAGCGCACCGACCGGCGGCCGTACCCGGTGCCGGCCGCCCGCTGGCTGGGCTCCGCCACCCCCGACCACACCGCCCGCGGCAGCGCCGTGGAGGTGCGCGGCGCCGTCCACTGGGTCACCCACCGCCACGGACCCGCCCGCGCCCTGGCCGCCGAGCCCGGCGTCCGCGCCCGGCTGCCGCGCACCTTCCGCACCGAGGGCGAGGAGTGGGTGGTCTGGGTCACCGACGCCGAGGGCGACGACGCCCTGGAGTTCGCCCCCGCCACCGGCCTCGCACCGGGCGCCACCCCGCGCCGGCTGGCCGCCGGACGCCTCGGCCGGGTGCTGGAACTGGCCATGGCCCCCGACGGCAGCCGGGCCGCCGTCGCCGCGCACGACGGAAGGCTGCTGCTCGTCGAGCGGGAGACCGGCGAGGTCCGCGAGGTCGACCGCAGCGAGGACGGCGAGGTGTCCGGCCTGGCCTTCTCGCCCGACTCGGCCTGGCTGGCCTGGTCGCACCCCGGCCCCCGCCCGCTCAGCCAGCTCAAACTCGCCAACACCGCCGACCTGTCGGTCACCGAGGCGACCCCGCTGCGCTTCCACGACTACGCGCCCGCGTTCACCCTCGACGGCAAGCACCTCGCGTTCCTGTCGACGCGCGCCTTCGACCCGGTCTACGACGAGCACGCCTTCGACCTCTCCTTCATCGAAGGGGCCCGCCCGCACCTCATCCCGCTCGCCGCGACCACCCCCTCGCCGTTCGGGCCGCAGCGGCACGGCCGCCCCTTCGAGGCCCCCGACAAGGACGAGACACCCGACAGCGAGGGCACCCCGGCCACCCGGATCGACCTGGAGGGCCTCGCCGACCGGATAGTGCCGTTCCCCGTCGAGGCCGGCCGCTACTCAGGGCTGCGGGCCGCCAAGGACGGCGTGCTGTGGCTGCGCCACCCCGTGCGCGGTGTCCTCGGCGCCTCCCGCGCCACCCCCGACGATCCCGACCCGGACACCGAGCTGGAGCGCTACGACCTCGTCCAGCAGCGCCTCGAACACCTCGCCCCCGACGCCGACGCCTTCGAGGTCAGCGGCGACGGCAAGCGGCTGCTGCTGCGCGCCGACGGCAAGCTGAAGGTGGTGCCCAGCGACCGGCGCGCCTCCGGCGACGAGGACAGCGAGAGCAACCTCACCGTCGATCTCGGCCGCGTCCGTCAGAGCGTCGACCCGGCCGCCGAGTGGCGCCAGATGTACGACGAGACCGGCCGCCTCATGCGCGACAACTTCTGGCTGCCCGGCCTCGGCGGCATCGACTGGGACGGTGTCCTGGACCGCTACCGGCCGCTCCTGGACCGGGTCGCCACCCGCGACGACCTCGTCGACGTCCTCTGGGAGGTGCACGGCGAACTGGGCACCTCGCACGCCTACGTCGTGCCCCGCGGCTACGGCGGCGGAGCCCGGCAGGGCCTGCTCGGCGCCGACATCTCCCGTCACGAGGACGGCAGTTGGCGCATCGACCGGGTGCTGCCTTCGGAGACCTCCGACCCCGACGCCCGCTCCCCGCTCGCCGCGCCCGGCGTCGCGGTGCGCGCGGGCGACGCGATCCTCGCCGTCGCAGGCCACCCCGTGGACCCGGTCGCCGGACCCGGACCGCTCCTCGTCGGTACGGCGGGCAAGGCGATCGAGCTGACCGTCTCGCCGTCCGGCGGGGGCGAACCCCGGCACCCGGTGGTCGTCCCCGTCGACGACGAGGAGCCGCTGCGCTACCACGCCTGGGTCGCCGGCCGGCGGGCGTATGTGCACGAGACGTCCGGCGGCCGGCTCGGCTACCTCCACGTGCCCGACATGCAGGCCCCCGGCTGGGCGCAGATCCACCGTGACCTGCGGGTGGAGGTGGCCCGCGAGGGGCTCGTGGTGGACGTCCGGGAGAACCGGGGCGGCCACACCTCCCAGCTCGTCGTGGAGAAGCTGGCGCGGCGGATCGTCGGCTGGGACGTGCCGCGCGGGATGCGGCCCTCCAGCTATCCGGAGGACGCGCCGCGCGGGCCCGTCGTCGCGGTCGCCGACGAGTTCTCCGGGTCCGACGGCGACATCGTCAACGCGGCGGTCAAGGCGCTGGGCATCGGACCGGTGGTCGGCACGCGCACGTGGGGCGGCACGATCGGGATCGACAGCCGGTACCGGCTGGTCGACGGGACGCTGGTCACCCAGCCCAAGTACGCGATCTGGCTGGACGGTTACGGGTGGGGCGTGGAGAACCACGGCGTCGATCCGGACGTGGAGGTCGTGGTGCGCCCGCAGGACCATGTGGCGGCGCGGGACGTCCAGTTGGAGGAGGCGGTACGGCTGGCGCTGCTGGCACTGCAGGAGACACCGGCGAAGGTGGCTCCGCCGCTCCCGGAGTCGTAGCCCGCCGGGGCCGGGGTGGCCGTCCCTCGCGGCTGCCGCTCCGCCCCGCCGCTCCCGGGCCCGGACCGTCTCGCCGTCGAGGGCCGGACGGGCCGCATGACGACGGTCCGCGCTGCATCGTGCCGGCCGTCGCTACGATGCCCCGTAAGAGATCACCGGTGCGAGGAGGATCCGAATGCCAGGCGAGCCGCAGGACGACTGTCTGTTCTGCAAGATCGTGGCGGGGACGATCCCCGCGACGATCGTGCGCGAGACCGAGACGACCGTCGCCTTCCGGGACATCAACCCGCAGGCGCCCACGCACGTCCTCGTGATCCCCAAGGCGCACCATGTGGACGCCGCCGCCCTCGCCGCCGAGGCGCCGCAGCTCGCCGCGGACGTCCTGTGCGAGACGCGGGCGGTCGCCGACGACGAGAAGCTGGAGAGCTACCGCATCATCTTCAACACCGGCAGCGGCGCCGGTCAGACCGTCTGGCACGCCCATGCTCACGTCCTGGGCGGCCGTGGCCTCCAGTGGCCCCCCGGCTGATCCGTGTCCGTACGTGAACTCGTCGTCCTCGGGACCGCCAGCCAGGTCCCGACCCGGCACCGCAACCACAACGGCTACTTCCTGCGCTGGGACGGCGAGGGCATCCTCTTCGATCCCGGCGAGGGCACGCAGCGCCAGATGCTGCGGGCCGGGGTCGCCGCGCACGACCTGCACCGGATCTGCGTCACGCACTTCCACGGCGACCACTGTCTGGGTGTCGCCGGGGTGATCCAGCGCGTCAACCTGGACCGCGTCCCGCATCCGGTCACCGCCCACTTCCCGCGGTCCGGGCAGCGCTTCTTCGACCGGCTCCGGTACGCCACCGCCTACCGCGAGACCGTCGGCGTCACGGAGGTCCCGGTGGACGGCGACGGACCCCTCGCCGTCACGCCGTCGTACACGCTGGACGCCCGCCGGCTCTCGCACCCGGTGGAGTCCTACGGCTACCGGCTGACCGAGCCCGACGGCCGCCGCATGCTGCCCGACCGGCTCGCCGCGCGCGGTGTCCGGGGGCCGGACGTCGGCCGGATCCAGCGGGAGGGATCGGTCGGCGGGGTGTCGCTGGAGGAGGTCAGCGAGGTGCGGCGCGGTCAGCGGTTCGCGTTCGTCATGGACACCCGTCTGTGCGACGGGGTGGGGGAGCTGGCGGAGGGCTGCGACATGCTGGTCATCGAGTCGACGTTCCTCGACGAGGACGAGCAGCTCGCCGTGGACCACGGCCATCTGACCGCCGGTCAGGCGGCGCGGGTCGCGCGGGACGCCGGTGTCCGGCACCTCGTGCTCACCCACTTCAGCCAGCGCTACAGCGAACCCGAGGAGTTCGAGCGGCAGGCGCGGGCCGCCGGGTTCGTGGGGGAGCTGACGGTGGCACACGACCTGCTGCGGGTGCCCGTTCCGAAACGGCGGTAGGTTCTGAAACCGCGCTAATGCACCCGTACGATGCTTCGATGCCCCTCCCCAAAGCCGAACTGCACCTGCACATCGAAGGCACGCTGGAGCCGGAGCTGGCCTTCGAGCTGGCCGCCCGCAACGGTGTCGAGCTGCCGTACGCCGACACCGAGGCACTCCGCGAGGCGTACCGGTTCGAGGACCTCCAGTCGTTCCTGAACCTGTACTACGAGCTGATGGCGGTCCTGCGCACCGAGCGGGACTTCGAGGACCTGGCCGACGCCTACCTCGCCCGTGCCGCCGCGCAGGGCGTGCGGCACGCGGAGATCTTCTTCGACCCGCAGGCCCACCTCGCCCGGGGCGTCGGGATGGGCACGGTCGTCGAGGGCCTGTGGCGGGCGCTCGGCCGCAGCGAGACGGACCACGGCGTCTCCACCCGGCTGATCATGTGCTTCCTGCGCGACGAGTCCGCCGAGTCGGCGCTGGAGACCCTCGACGCCGCGAAGCCGTACCTCGACCGGATCACCGGCATCGGGCTGGACTCGGCGGAGGTCGGGCATCCGCCCGTGAAGTTCCGCGAGGTCTACGAGGCCGCCGCGGCCCTCGGCCTGCGGCGGGTCGCGCACGCCGGTGAGGAGGGGCCGCCGGAGTACATCACCGAGGCCCTCGACGTGCTCGGGATCGAGCGCGTCGACCACGGACTGCGCTGCATGGAGGACCCGGCGCTGGTGGAGCGCCTGGTGCGGGAGCGGATCCCGCTGACGCTGTGCCCGCTGTCCAACGTACGGCTGCGGACCGTCGACGTCCTCGCCGACCACCCGCTGCCCGCGATGCTCGACGCCGGGCTGCTCTGCACGGTCAACTCCGACGACCCGGCCTACTTCGGCGGCTACGCGGGCGACAACTTCGACGCCGTACGGTCGCAGCTGGGCCTGGGCGAGGAGCGGCTGCGCGAACTGGCCCGCAACTCCTTCACCGCCTCCTTCCTGGAGGACGACGAGAAGCTGCGGGCGCGGTACCTGGCCGAGGTCGACGCGTACGAGTTCTAGGACGCCCGGCCCTCCCGGTGGACCCGGTCCACGAGGATGTCGATGACGAGCGGGGTGCGCGGGCCGAAGCCGAGCAGGACGCCGTCCTCCATGCCGACGACGCGGCGGTTCAGGCCCCGCGTCGACCACCGCAACGCGGGCGACCGCTCCCAGGACGTCCGTATCCCGGTCACCTTCGAGAGCCAGGGCCCCGGTGAGGGCAACGGCGGCGGCGACGGCGTCGACGTGCCGCCCGGCACCGTCCGCTATGTCAGGCAGACCGACTTCCCCACCGCCGGCAAGGTCCGCGACCTGCTGCTGCACCCCGAGTCCGGGAAGCTCTACGCCGGCTCGGACGACGTCGTCGACACCGGGGACGTCGACGAGCGCGGCCTGTGGGTCCTCGACGCCGCCGACGGCAAGGTCCTCACCCACCTCACGAGGTCCCCCGGCGCGGGCGGCACCGTGCTCGAACGCGTCGTCAGCCAGATCGCCCGGCCCCTCGCCGGGGACGGCGTCCTCTTCCACCACCCCTTCGCGGCCTCGGCACCGCCAGGGACGGCGACCGGGAGGCCGCCACCGGCAGCCAGATCCGGACGCCAGGTTCCGAGCCGTACCCGGAAAGCTAGACCCCGGCCCCCGGCGCGCCCCCCGCGTGCCGGGGCCCCGCCGTGTCGTACGCCCCCTGGCTGGACACACCCGCCGCAGCATCCACCGGAATCTCCACGACCTCCTGTTCCGCCGCGCCGACCTGCGGCACCGCCCCGCTGGGCGTGCCGGTGGACGCGGCGAGGAGGGCCGCCGGGGTCCCGCCGCGCCGCCGGACCGCGCCCGGCAGCAGCGGACGTCCGCTCGTGTGCAGCGCGACGACGGTCATCGGCACCGCGACGACCAGCAGCCCGGCGCCCAGCACCAGCCCCATCACCGGAAAACCGGCCCGCGCCGACAGGAGGCTCCCGGTGATCGGCCCCGCCGCCGTCCCCAGCGAGGCCGCCGAGCCGACGAGGACCGCCCAGCGCCCGCGCGGGTCGAGCGAGGCGGCCAGCCCGATGAGGTACGACAGCACGATCGGGTAGAAGACGTTCCAGGCGATCTCCCCGGCCGCGAAACTCGCCGGCCCGGTCGCCGAGGCGCTCGCCACGACGCACCCGGCGATCAGCACGGTCCCGCCGCCGATGGGCAGCGCCCGGCCCAGCCGCGCCCCCAGCGCACCGGCGCCCAGTACGCCCAGCAGCCCGGCGCCGAGCGCCACGGCGAAGACGACTCCGACGGCGGCCTCGCTGAGATGGGCCTGCGTGAGACCGATCCGCCCGCTGACGCCCCACAGGGAGTTCTGCACCAGCGACCAGAACGGCATGGCGGCGACCAGCAACAGCCCGGACCGCAGATGCGGCAGCCGCGCGGCACGCCCCTCGGCCGGGGCCGCCGCCACGGCCCTACGCCCCGGAAGCCGCCCGGTGAGCGGCCATACGGCGACGGCGGTGAGGGCGATCGCGGCCAGCGGCTGCCCGTGCCCGGCGCCGAGGTGCGGCACCGTCAGATAGACGGCACCGGCGAGCGCGGACACCCCGAGCAGACCGAGCGTGGAGGCGCGGTGCGGGTCGGGCTCGGCGGCGATCCGGGTGGCGGCGACGGTGGTGGCCGTACCGGACCCGAAGCCGCCGAGAACGGCACCCGCGACGACCGCGGGGACGCTGTCGGCGAGGGCGGCCCCGCCGTACCCGAGGACGGCGAGGACGAGGCCGATCCGGGCCAGGGCGCGGGCCCCGGTCCGCTCGACGCGCGAGGCCAGCGCGAACCCGGCCGAGGCCGCACTCAGCAGCAGCGCACTGCCGACGGCACCGGACTGCGTGGCCGACAGGGGAAGCCCCGAGTCCAGCCGTCCCACGACGGTGGGCAGCAGATAGGGAGCGAGATACCCGGCCGTGAAAAGGGCGACGAGGGGCCAGGGAGTGGTGCGGGGCGCGAACACGGGCGTTCCAGGGCAGGCGAAAGGAGCGGCGGCTCAGAAAGAGAGGGGGAGGAGCGACGACCGTCGACGGACAGGAACGCGCCGCCAATTTGTATCAAGCACGCAGTTCTCAACAGAAGTGGGGAGTGGGTGATCTGGATCACAGAAAGTTTGGTCGCCGGTGTTCCGGGTAAGAGCGCGCCCCTCCGTCGGGGCTCCGTTGACGCGAAGGAAACCGGTACCTAGCCTGCATCTCCATACGTGGACGACTTTCACATAGGGAGATGGCCGGGTGGACCTCACCATCAAGGACGTACGGCTCACGCCGATCCTGATCGCCGACCCGCCCCTCCTCAACACGCAGGGCGTGCACCAGCCGTACACCCCGCGCCTGATCGTGGAGGTCGTGACGGCGGACGGCGTCACGGGCGTCGGGGAGACCTACGGCGACTCCAAGTACCTGGACCTGGCCCGCCCCTACGCGAAGAAGCTGCCCGGCCGGAAGGTCAGCGACGTGAACGCGCTGTTCACCCTCGGGGACGAGGTGGACGTGGACCGGTCACGGATCTCCGACCAGGTGGACGTGGGCGGCCTGCGGGGCGTCCAGACGGCCGACAAGCTGCGTCTGTCCGTCGTCTCGGCCTTCGAGGTCGCCTGCCTGGACGCCCTCGGCAAGACCCTCGGCCTGCCGGTGCACGCGCTGCTGGGCGGCAAGGTGCGCGACGCCGTCGAGTACAGCGCCTACCTCTTCTACAAGTGGGCGGACCATCCCGAGGCGGTGCCTCACGAGAGGGACGACTGGGGCGCGGCCACCGACCCGGCCGGCATCGTGCAGCAGGCCCGTACGTTCAAGGAGCGGTACGGATTCACCTCGTTCAAGCTCAAGGGCGGTGTCTTCCCGCCGGACGAGGAGATCGCCGCCGTACGGGCCCTCGCCGAGGCGTTCCCCGGCCACCCCCTCCGCCTGGACCCCAACGGGGCCTGGAGCGTGGAGACCTCACTGCGGGTGGCCCGCGAACTGCGGGACGTCCTCGAATACCTGGAGGACCCGGCACTGGGCACCCCGGCCATGGCCGAGGTGGCGGCGGGAACGGACGTACCGCTCGCGACGAACATGTGCGTGACGACCTTCGCGGAGATCAAGGAGGCCTTCGCCCGCGACGCCGTCCAGGTGGTCCTCTCCGACCACCACTACTGGGGCGGGCTGCGCAACACCCAGCACCTGGCCGCGATCTGCCGCACCTTCGGCGTCGGGGTGTCGATGCACTCCAACACCCACCTGGGCGTCAGCCTCGCCGCCATGACCCACGTGGCGGCCACCGTCCCGGGCCTCCACCACGCCTGCGACTCCCACTACCCCTGGCAGTCCGAGGACGTCCTGACCGAGCGCCTCACCTTCACCGACGGCAGGATCACCGTCCCCGACACCCCGGGCCTGGGCGTGGACCTGGACCGGGACCGTCTCCAGCACCTCCACCGACGCTGGCTGGACGACGACGGCACCTACCACGACCGCGACGACGAATCGGCGATGCGCGTGGCCACCCCGACGTGGAGGACACCGCCGATGCCCCGCTGGTAGCACCCGCCCACCCCCGCCCACCAGCGACACCCGCCCGCCCCTTCCCCGACGCACCCCCCGTTGTCAGCCCCGTGGTGCACACTGGCCGAATCGGCACCACGTCAGGGAGCACACCGTGACCGCGTCCACCGGAGAGGGACACCACCGACACCCACGCCAGGCCCAGGTAGACCCCCTGGCCGCCCGGCGCGCGTCCACGGACCCGCCGTGGGACGTCTACCTCACCGGCACCGTTTTCCTGGACATCATCTTCACCGGCCTGGACTCGGCCCCCGTGCGCGGCACCGAGTCCTGGGCCCGCGGCATGGGCTCCAGCCCCGGCGGCGTGGCGAACATGGCAGCCGCCCTGGCCCGCCTCGGCCTGCGGACGTCCCTGGCGGCGGCCTTCGGCGACGACCACTACGGCGAGTACTGCTGGGACACCCTGGAGCAGGGTGAGGGCATCGACCTGACCGCGTCCCGCACGGTCCCCGGCTGGCACTCCCCGGTCACGGTCTCGATGGCGTACGAGGGCGAGCGCACGATGGTCTCCCACGGCCACGAACCGCCCCCCGAGGAACCCGACCCCGCCTCTCCGCCGCACGCCAGAGCGGCCGTCGCCTCGCTGGTCCCCGGCAAACGGGCACCCTGGATCGCGCAGGCGGCGAGCCGCGGGACCCGCGTCTTCGCGGACGTCGGCTGGGACGACACGGGCGCCTGGGACCTGGCGGGCCTGCCCGACCTGGAGCACTGCGAGGCGTTCCTGCCGAACGCGCAGGAGGCCATGCGCTACACGGGCTCCGGCTGCCCGCGCGCCGCGGCCCGCGCGTTGACCCAGTACGTACCGCTCGCCGTGGTCACCCTCGGCGCGGAGGGTGCGTACGCGGTGGACGGCCGCACGGGCGAGACGGCGGAGGTCCCCGCGATCGCCGTCGAGGCGCTGGATCCGACGGGCGCCGGGGACGTCTTCGTGGCCGGTTTCGTCACGGGCACGCTGGCGGACTGGCCGCTCGCGGACCGGCTGGCGTTCGCCGGCCTGACCGCCGCGCTGTCGGTGCAGGAGTTCGGCGGCTCGCTGTCCGCGCCGGGCTGGTCGGAGGTCGCCGAGTGGTGGCGCCGCGTGCAGTCGGCGGAGGGCCAGAACCCGGAGGCGCTGCGCCGGTACGCGTTCCTGGAGGATCTGCTCCCCACCCAGCAGGCCACCCCGTGGCCCCGCCTCAGGGCGGTCCCGACGATCGGTTTCGGCCGCTCGGCCTGACCGGCCCGCCCCACCGGCGGCCCGCCGCCCGCGGACCTCCCTGTTCGAAAAGCCCTACGGCGTTGTCAGCCCCCTGGCGTACCCTGGAAATCGCCAGGCTGCCCTCGTGGCAGGGGAGACGCATCCGGGAGGACGTAGAGGCCTTCGGGCCGGCCTATGACTCAGACACCGACAGCTCACACGCCCGCGCAGGGCGAGGCGAGAGCACAGTTCACCGTTCCCGCCCAGCACCTGATGGTGACCGTGCTGGGGTCCGGAGATTCACTTCTGCGCGTGATCGAGACGGCCTTCCCGGCGGCCGACATCCATGTCCGGGGCAATGAGATCAGCATGGTCGGCGGCCCGCGAGAAGTCGCCATGATCCAGCGCCTGTTCGACGAGATGATGCTGGTGCTCCGCACCGGGCAGCCGATGACGGAGGACGCAGTGGAACGCTCGATCGCCATGTTGCGGGTGAGTGAGAACGGGACGGGTGACGGCCCGGAGACCCCGGCCGAGGTACTGACGCAGAACATCCTGTCGTCGCGCGGCCGCACCATCCGCCCCAAGACCCTCAACCAGAAGCGGTACGTCGACGCGATCGACAAGCACACGATCGTCTTCGGCATCGGCCCGGCCGGTACCGGCAAGACCTATCTGGCGATGGCCAAGGCGGTCCAGGCCCTCCAGTCCAAGCAGGTCAACCGCATCATCCTGACCCGCCCGGCGGTCGAGGCGGGCGAGCGGCTCGGATTCCTGCCCGGCACCCTCTACGAGAAGATCGACCCCTACCTGCGCCCGCTGTACGACGCGCTGCACGACATGCTGGACCCGGACTCGATCCCGAAGCTGATGGCCTCGGGGACGATCGAGGTGGCGCCGCTGGCGTACATGCGGGGTCGCACGCTCAATGACGCGTTCATCATCCTGGACGAGGCCCAGAACACGAGCGCCGAGCAGATGAAGATGTTCCTGACCAGGCTCGGCTTCGACTCGAAGGTCGTCGTCACGGGTGACGTCACCCAGGTCGACCTGCCGAGCGGGACCAAGTCCGGCCTGCGCCAGGTCCAGGACATCCTGGAGGGCCTCGACGACGTCCACTTCTCGCGGCTCACGTCCCACGATGTCGTACGGCACAAGCTGGTCGGCCGTATCGTCGACGCGTACGAGAAGTACGACAACGAGAACGGTACGGAGAACGGCACCCACAAGGGCCGTGACAAGCGGAAGTAGACCAGCGCCACCATGTCGATCGACGTCAACAACGAGTCCGGAACCGAGGTCGACGAGCAGGCGATCCTCGACATCGCCCGCTACGCCCTCGCACGGATGCGCATCCACCCCCTCTCCGAACTGTCGGTGATCGTGGTGGACGCCGACGCCATGGAGCAGTTGCACATCCAGTGGATGGACCTGCCGGGGCCGACGGACGTCATGTCCTTCCCCATGGACGAGCTGCGTCCGCCGTCGAAGGACGACGACGAGCCCCCGCAGGGCCTCCTCGGCGACATCGTGCTGTGCCCCGAGGTCGCCAAGAAGCAGGGTGACGAAGCGCCGACGAAGCACTCCATGGACGAGGAGCTCCAGTTGCTCGCCGTCCACGGAGTGCTGCACCTGCTGGGCTACGACCACGAGGAGCCCGACGAGAAGGCCGAGATGTTCGGTCTCCAGGCGGCCATCGTGGACGGCTGGCGGGCGGAGAAGGGCATGACCGGCCCGTCCCCGGCCCCGACCGTGTCATGAGCCTTCCCCTCGTCTCCGGCGCGATCGCCCTGGTCGTCGTCGCCTGGCTCGCCGCCTGCGCGGAGGCGGGCCTCGCGCGGGTCTCCAGTTTCCGCGCGGAGGAATCCGTCCGCTCCGGGCGGCGCGGCAGCGCGAAACTCGCCCAGGTCGCGGCCGACCCGACCCGCTACCTCAACGTGGCGCTGCTGGTCCGTGTGGTCTGCGAGATGGCGGCGGCCGCGCTGGTCACCTACGCCTGCCTGAAGTCGATCGAGGGCACGGCGCCCGCGCTGCTGGCCGCGATCGGCGTGATGGTCCTGGTGTCGTACGTCGCGGTGGGTGTCTCCCCGCGCACCATCGGCCGCCAGCACCCGCTGAACACGGCGACGGCGGCGGCGTACGTGCTGCTGCCGCTGGCGCGGATCATGGGCCCGATCCCGTCGCTGCTGATCCTCATCGGCAACGCGCTCACGCCCGGCAAGGGCTTCCGGCGCGGCCCGTTCGCCTCCGAGGCGGAGCTGCGCGCGCTGGTCGACCTCGCGGAGAAGGAGTCGCTGATCGAGGACGACGAGCGCCGGATGGTGCACTCCGTCTTCGAGCTGGGCGACACGCTGGTGCGCGAGGTGATGGTCCCGCGCACCGACCTGGTCGTCATCGAGCGGTACAAGACGATCCGTCAGGCCCTCACCCTCGCCCTGCGCTCCGGCTTCTCCCGGATACCCGTCACCGGGGAGAGCGAGGACGACATCGTCGGCGTCGTGTATCTCAAGGACCTGGTCCGCAGGACGCACATCAGCCGGGACGCGGAGAGCGACCTGGTGTCGACGGCGATGCGGCCCGCCACGTTCGTCCCCGACACCAAGAACGCCGGCGACCTGCTCCGCGAGATGCAGCAGGAGCGCAACCACGTGGCCGTCGTCATCGACGAGTACGGCGGCACCGCGGGCATCGTCACCATCGAGGACATCCTGGAGGAGATCGTCGGGGAGATCACCGACGAGTACGACCGTGAGCTGCCGCCCGTCGAGGAACTGGGCGAGGACCGGTTCCGGGTCACCGCGCGTCTCGACATCACCGACCTCGGCGAGCTGTACGGGCTGGAGGAGTACGACGACGAGGACGTGGAGACCGTCGGCGGGCTGCTCGCGAAGGCGCTGGGCCGGGTGCCGATCGCCGGGGCCTCCTCGACCGTAGAGCTGCCCGACGGCCGCGTCCTGCGGCTGACCGCGGAGGCCGCCGCCGGCCGCCGCAACAAGATCGTGACGGTGCTGGTGGAGCCGGTGGAGCCGCCGAAGGACGAGGAGGCGAAAGTCAGGTGACGCCCGAGGAGCTGCGCGGTCTGTGCCTGTCGTTCGACGCGGTCGTGGAGGAGTTCCCCTTCCGCCCGGAGATCTCGGTGTTCAAGGTCGGCGGCAAGCTGTTCGCGCTGACGAGTCTGGACGCGAAGCCGCTGACGGTGAACCTCAAGTGTGATCCGCAGGACGCGATCCGGCTGCGTGGGGAGTACCCCGCTCTGATCGCCCCCGGCTATCACATGAACAAGCGGCACTGGAACACGGTGACCGTTGACGGGGGCCTCCCGGAGCGGCTGGTCCGGGAGTTGGTGGAGGACTCCTACGACCTGGTCGTGGCGGGTCTGCCGAGGTCGGAACGGCTCCGCCTCGACCGGCCCTGAGGCCTGGTCGGAGGACCCGTCCGGACGTGACCCTGCGACGGTCGGAGGACCCGTCCCCATCTGACCCTGAGACGGTCGGAGGACCCGTCCGGACGTGCCCCTGAGACGGGCCCGAGGACCCGTCCAGACGTCACCCTGAGCATCCGCCGGCGGTGGCTCTTCGTATGCTCGGGGCATGACCGACATCAACGCGCTTGACCCCGAGGACCGCAAGATCGTCACCCTGGCCCGCTCGGCGCGGGCCCGCAACGGGGTGCCCGAGGGGGCCGCCGTACGGGACGAGACGGGACGGACGTATGTCGCCGGGACGGTGGATCTGCCCTCGCTGAAGCTGAGCGCGGTGCAGACGGCGGTGGCGATGGCGGTGGCGTCGGGGGCGGAGTCGTTGGAGGCGGCCGCGGTGGTGACCGCCGCGGAGGCCGCCGCGAAGGCGGATCTGGCCGCTGTCGCCGACCTCGGTGGGCCGGGGACGCCGCTGCTGGTGGCCGGGCCCGACGGTGTCGTCCGGGCGGCCGTCTCCGCCGACTGAGCCGCCCGACACGCAGGTAGGCCGGAATTCAACCTTGTCGTTCTTCCGTCGCCACGCGTCAATGGAACCGTAAAATCCGACGGACCGTCAGATGCACTCCCCCTCGGCACCGGTGACCGCACCCACCCGTTCCGCTTCGGCCGTCCGTCTCCCCACATCCGGAAGGAGCCGGAAACTCCATGAGAGGCAAGCGAATCGGATCAGGTGCGGCACTGCTGGCGGGGACCCTCGCGGTCACCGGACTGGCGCTCGCACCCTCTGCCGCCGCCGTCACTCCGACGACGGCGACCGTCACCGCGAACTGCGGTCTGTTCGGCGGGGGTGCGGCCACCCTCACGGCCACCCAGAGCGGCACCTCCGCCACCCTCAAGCTCTCGTCCACCGCGATCACCGCGCCGATCGCGATCGGCGCGAACAGCATCACCTCCACGCTCACGATGGCGAACTCGGCCGGGTCCGCCAGGGTCTTCACCGGCACCGTGAACCCGGCCATGGCCGTCGGGGACCCGATCGTGGTCGGACCGCTCGGCGGGACCGTGGCCGCCGGTGACAAGCTGGACCTCTATCAGGGCTCCCTGAAGATGGTCGTCTTCGGGATCACCGTCACGTGCACGGCGACCGGGCCGCAGTCGCCGGGACCGTTCGTCTTCGACTGACCGCAGTAGTGAACAGTGCCATGGAGCCGTCAGTTTCCTTACAGGACAAGGAAACTGACGGTTCGTCAGTGGAGACTGCCGAGTCCATTGACTTCTCGCGCGATCCCCCTCTCAATGCCCCCTGTCGGCGCAGACGAGCCGCTGCGCCCGCATCCCTCAGGAGGGGGCACCCATGGGTCCGACACCCCAGAGTTCCCGAAGATCCCGCAGACGGCACTGGACCGCGCTGCTCGGGGCGACCGCGCTCGCGGTCACCGCGGGCGGAGCGCTGGCGGCGCCCGCAGCCGTCGCCGCGGCGGTGGACGTGGACTTTCCGACGCACTGCGTCCCGCCGCCCATCGCCGGCATTCCGCCGATCGACGGCACCACCACCGGGAAGATCACGGTGGACGACGCCACTCCCCAGGTCGGCGACACCGTCACCGTGACGTACACGGTGGTCAAGCCCGCCGCGAGCAACCCCACCGACCTGGCCCTGCCGGCCGACATCATGACGCCCACCGGCATGGTCACCCTGGGCGGGGCGCAGACCGGCGCCGTCACCGTCGCGGGGCCGAAGAAGAACGACCCGGTGCCCGGCAAGGGCCCCTTCCCGTCCTTCTCCATGACCGGCACCTTCACCGTCACCGCACCCGGCGCGATCACCCTGTCGCCCGGCGACTACAACATCCACACCAGCTACATCCTGGAACTGGACACCCCCTGCACGGTGACCAGCCCGCCCGCGCCGGTGTCCGAGACGATCACGGCGGGGGACAACCCGCCCGCCAACACCCGGGCCATCTCGCTCGGTTCGGCCTCCGGCGCGCCGGGTGCCGCGGTGACCGTCACGGGCAGCGACTTCACTCCGGGCGCCACCGTCACCCTCGCCGGACGCTCCGGGAGCGCCCAGACCGCGGACACGGCCACCGTGACCGCGAACGCGCAGGGCGGCTTCAGCGGCTCCCTCGCCGTCGCCGACCGCACCACGACCGGGGTGGTGGCCTACGAGGGCGGCGCGTGGAGCGCGGACAAGGGCGCCGGGCCCGTCGCCTACATCGTCCTCGACGACACGCCCGTACCGGACGGGAGTCAGAAGCTGACGACGACCGTGAAGGCGGGCACCCTGTCGATGGCGCAGGCCGGGGACGCCGTCCAGCTGTCGGCGGTCGACTTCGGGACCGGCGGCGCCTCGACCGGCACCCTGAAGACGGTGACGGTCAAGGACTTCCGCGGCGGGCCCGCCGGCTGGTCGCTGACCGGCAAGGTCACCGACTTCACCGGACCCGGCGCCAAGATCGACGCCGGCAAGCTGAGCTGGACACCCGCGTGCGCGACCGACGCGGGCAGCCCGAGCACCTGCCGGGCCGGTTCGGCGGGCGTGGTGGGCACGGCAGGGGCGACCCTGGCCTCCGCCCCCGACGCCACGCTCACCGGCGGCGAGTTCACCGCCGACGCCCAGCTCTCCCTCGACGTACCGGCGTTCACGCCTCCGGGCACGTACGCTGGCGTCCTGACCCTGACGCTCACCTGACCCACGTCCACCGGTGGCCGGGCGCACCCTCGTACGCGGGTCCGCACCCGCCCGACCACCCCGCCGTGCCCGATGTCCGCGGGGGTCCGCACCCATGCGCAAGCCGTACGCCCTTCTCCTGCCGCTCCTTGTGTCTCTCCTCCTCGCCGCCCCGGCCCGTGCCGCCGACAACGGCAGCTGGTCCGTGCAGCCCGTCTCCTCGGCCGTCGCCGCGCGGCCGTACTTCTACGTCTCCGCCGACCGCGGCCAGACGATCGAGGACAAGGTCGTCGTCGTCAACAAGACGGACCGGCCCCTCACCTTCAAGCTGTACGCCGCCGACGCCTACAACACCGCGCGGGACGGCGGGTTCGCCGTACGGACGCCGGGGGAGCGGATGCGGGGGGTGGGGGCGTGGGCGAAGCCCGCGAAGGACCGGGTCACCGTGCCCGGCCGGAAGTCCGTCACCGTGCCGTTCACGATCCGGGTGCCGGCGGACGCCGAGCCCGGCGACCATCCGGGCGCGATCGTGGCGCTCGACGAGCGTGTGGAGCAGGCCGGCGGCGGGGTCGCGCTCGGGGTGCGGCGGGCCGTCGGCGCCCGCGTCTACCTCCAGGTCGGCGGCCCGACGCTGCCCGCGCTGGCCGTCGAGGACGTCAGTTTCGGCCACGACCGGCCGCTCGTCCCCGGCTTCGGCGACAGCACGGCGACGATCTCCTACACCCTGCACAACACGGGCAACGTCACCCTCGACCCGAAGGTGGAGCTACGGGCCCGCGGCCTCTTCGGCCGTACGCTGCTGGCCCGCGACCTGACCGCGGTGCCCTCCGAGCTGCTGCCCGGCCAGCGGGTCCGGCTCACCGAGGCCTGGCGGGACGCGCCCCAGCTCGACTGGGGGGACGTGACGCTGACCGCGAGCGCCAAGGACACCCGGGAGTCGGCGAGCACGTCGTTCCTCGCGCTGCCCTGGCTGGTGGTGGCGGTGGCGTTCCTCGCCGGCCTGGTGGGCGGGGTGCTGCTGGTCAGAGCGCGTCGGGGCCGCGCTCGCCGGTCCGGACCCGCACGACCGTCTCGACCGGCACGGACCAGACCTTTCCGTCGCCGATCTTCCCCGTCCGCGCGGCCTTGACGATCGCGTCCATGACGGTCTCGGACTCCGCGTCCTCGACGACGACCTCGATCCGGACCTTCGGCACGAGATCGACCTGGTACTCGGCCCCGCGGTACACCTCGGTGTGGCCGCGCTGCCGGCCGTAGCCGCTGGCCTCGGTGACGGTCAGACCGTGCACGCCCAGCTCCTGGAGGGCGGTCTTGACCTCGTCGAGGCGGTACGGCTTCACGATCGCGGTGATGAGCTTCATGCCTGGGGCTTGACCTTCTGAGCGGAGGGGACGGAGGACGCGCCGACCGGGGCGCCGTGGCCCAGGACGCCGTGATCGTATGCGGTCTCGGCGTGCACCGTAAGGTCCAGGCCGGTGTGCTCGTGCTCCTCGTCCGCCCGGAAACCGAGCGTGCGGTCGAGCAGCTTGGCGATGCCGTACGACATGAGGAAGGCGTACGCGCCGACGGCGAGGACGGCCACCAGCTGCTTGCCGAGCTGGGTGAGGCCGCCGCCGTACAGCAGGCCCTCGGGGCCGCCGGTCATCGACTCGACGGCGAAGACACCGATGAGGAGGGTGCCGATCACCCCGCCGACCAGGTGGACGCCGACGACGTCGAGGGAGTCGTCGTAGTTGAGCTTGAACTTCCAGCCGACGGCGTAGGAGCAGACGACGCCGGCGGCGAGGCCGACGACCAGGGCGCCGAGGAGCGAGACCGAGCCGCAGGACGGTGTGATCGCGACCAGGCCCGCGACCGCGCCGGAGGCGGCGCCCAGGGTGGTGGGGTGGCCGTCGCGCCGCTGCTCGACGAAGAGCCAGCCGAGCAGGCCGGTGCAGCCGGCGGTGAGGGTGTTGAGGAAGGCGGCGGCGGCGAGGCCGTTCGCGCCGAGGGCAGAACCCGCGTTGAAGCCGAACCAGCCGAACCAGAGCAGGCCCGCGCCCAGCATGACCATGGGGAGGTTGTGGGGGCGCATCGCGTCCTTCTTGAACCCGAGGCGCGGGCCGAGGACCAGGCACAGCGCCAGGCCCGAGGCGCCCGAGGTGATCTCCACCGGGAGTCCGCCCGCGAAGTCCAGGGCGCCGAGGCCGCTCAGGATCCAGCCGTCCGGGCCCCACACCCAGTGGGCGACGGGAACGTATACGAGGAGCGCCCAGAGGGGCACGAAGACCAGCCAGGCCCCGAATTTCGCGCGGTCCGCGATCGCGCCGCTGATCAGGGCGGCCGTGATGATCGCGAAGGTGAGCTGGAAGGTGGCGAACAGCAGGGTCGGCACGGTGTCCTGCACGCTGTCCGGGCCGAGACCGGCCATCCCGGCGTGTTCCAGGGTGCCGATGAGCCCGCCTCCGGCGTCCGGGCCGAACGCGAGGGAGTATCCGGCGGCCAGCCACACCACGGTGACCAGCGCGATCGACACGAAGCTCATCATCAGCATGTTGAGGACGCTCTTGGTGCGGACCATGCCGCCGTAGAACAGGGCGAGGCCCGGCGTCATCAGCAGGACGAGGGCGGTGGCGGCGAGCAGCCAGGCGGTGTCGCCGGTGTCGATCTGTGCGGCGGCGAGAGTCACGGGCGTCACGGTCGTCTCCAACGGTGTGGGGGCTCGTCAGAGATTCACGGGCATGCGTTTCCGGTCGCGTACGGGTGTGTTTCCGTGACGTTTCATTGCGTACGGGTTTCTGGAAACTCACGTCCGGGGGTGCTCTCGGGCGGTTGTACGGCAGGGCTTCGTGGATCAGGGAGAATGGGCGGCATGAGCGTTCGTACCCAGTCATCCGAACAGCCGGCCGAGGCCGCCCACCGGGCCGGCTTCGCCTGCTTCGTCGGCCGCCCCAACGCGGGCAAGTCCACCCTCACGAACGCTCTGGTCGGGACGAAGGTGGCCATCACCTCCAACCGTCCCCAGACCACCCGGCACACGGTCCGGGGCATCGTGCACCGGCCGGACGCGCAGCTGATCCTCGTGGACACCCCCGGGCTCCACAAGCCGCGCACCCTGCTGGGCGAGCGGCTGAACGACGTCGTACGCACCACCTGGGCCGAGGTCGACGTCATCGGCTTCTGCCTGCCCGCCAACGAGAAGCTGGGCCCCGGCGACCGGTTCATCGCCAAGGAACTGGCCGGGATCAAGCGGACGCCGAAGGTCGCGGTCGTGACGAAGACCGACCTCGTGGACTCCAAGACGCTCGCCGAGCAGCTCATCGCGCTCGACCAGCTCGGCAAGGAGCTGGGCTTCGAGTGGGCCGAGATCGTGCCCGTCTCCGCCGTCGGGGACCAGCAGGTCCAGCTGCTCGCCGACCTGCTCGTCCCGATGCTGCCGGAGAGCCCGCCGCTGTACCCCGAGGGCGACCTGACGGACGAGCCCGAGCAGGTGATGGTCGCCGAGCTGATCCGCGAGGCGGCGCTGGAGGGTGTCCGCGACGAGCTGCCGCACTCCATCGCGGTCGTCGTGGAGGAGATGCTCCCCCGCGAGGACCGCCCCGCCGACAAGCCGCTCCTCGACATCCACGCGAACATCTACATCGAGCGCCCCAGCCAGAAGGGCATCATCATCGGCCCCCAGGGCAAGCGCCTCAAGGACGTCGGCATCAAGTCCCGCAAACAGATCGAGGCACTCCTCGGAACAGCCGTCTTCCTGGACCTGCACGTGAAGGTCGCCAAGGACTGGCAGCGGGATCCGAAGCAGCTGCGCAAGCTCGGTTTCTAGGCCTCGGTACGGCTGCCGGCGGCGGTAGCCGCCCATGGATGCAGCCTGGACCTGCATGTGAAGGTCGCCAAGGACTGGCAGCGGGACCCGAAGCAGCTGCGCAAGCTCGGTTTCTAGGCCTCGGTACGGCTGCCGCGCGGCGGTAGCCGTACCTGGGGGCGGCCGGGGTCTGGGGGCGGAGCCCCCAGGTCGGGACGGGAAGGGGCGGCGGGGGCGAGACACCCGGTCTGCCGACGCCACCCCCTTCCTCACCTCTGGTTCCGCAGGACCTCCCGCAGCCACGCGTACGACGCCTTGGGCGTGCGCTTCAGGACGCCGGGGTCGGAGAAGTCCACGTGGACCAGGCCGAAGCGGCGTTCGTAGCCCTCCGCCCACTCGAAGTTGTCCAGCAGCGACCACACGAAGTAGCCGCGCACGTCCACGCCCGCCTCCACCGCCCGGTGCAGGGCGCGCAGATGCCCGTCGAGGTAGGCGATGCGGTCCTGGTCGTCGATGCCGGGGTAGCTGCACCCGTTCTCGGTGATGACGACCGGCGGGAGGCGGTCGCCGTAGCGCTCCTTGAAGCCGGTGAGCAGTTCGGTGAGGCCTTCCGGCACCACCGGCCAGCCGAAGTCGGTGACCGGGACGTTCTCGATCTGCTGGACGGTGAAGGGGAGTTCGGCCGGGATGCGCACCCCGCCGAACTCGATCTCGGTGCCCTGCGGGGCGCCGACGCGGGTGGGGGCGTAGTAGTTGATGCCGTAGAAGTCGAGGGGCTCCGCGATGACCTTGAGGTCGGACGCCACGTCGCCCGGCATCAACTCGCCGAGTCCTTCGGGGTATTCGCCGAGCAGCAGCGGGTCCGCGAAGAGGCGGTTCAGCAGCACGTCGTAGAAGGCGGCGGCCTCCAGGTCGGCGGGTTCCTGAGAGGCGGGCCAGGCGGGGCCGTGGGAGTTGGCGATGCCGATGTCCCGGGCGCCGGCGGCCCGCAGCGCCTGGACGGCGAGGCCGTGGGCGAGGAGTTGGTGGTGGGCGGCGGGAAGCGCGTCGAACATGAGCTGCCGGCCGGGGGCGTGGGTGCCCAGGGCGTGGCCCAGCAAGGTGTGTTCGGCGGGCTCGTTGATGGTGATCCACTTCTTGACGCGGTCGCCGAGGCGGTCCACGACGACGGAGACGTACTCGGCGAAGCGGTGCGCGGTGTCCCGTTCCAGCCAGTCCAGGCGGGCCGGCAGGTCCCAGTGGAAGAGGGTCGGGACCGGGCGTACGCCGGCCGCGAGCAGCTCGTCCACCAGGCGGTCGTAGAAGTCGAGGCCGCCGGGGGAGTTCACCCGGGGCCACGAGATCGAGAAGCGGTACGCGTCCACGCCGAGGCCGGCCAGGAGCGCCACGTCCTCGCCGTAGCGGTGGTAGTGGTCGCAGGCCACCGCGGCCGTGGAGCCGTCCTTGATCCGGCCCGGTTCGGCCGTGAAGGCGTCCCAGACGGACGGCTCGCGCGCGTCCGCCGCGCCCTCGATCTGATGGGCCGAGGTCGAGACGCCCCAGAGGAAGCCGTCCGGGAACTGGGGTATCGGGTTCTTCGCCATGCGCCGGATCATCCGTACTCACGGGTAAGGAAGTCAACGGGCAGGGGTGAACGACGAGTTGCGCGCCTCCGCGAGAGCGGTCACGCGCCTTCCTTCAGGACCTTCGAGATCAGCTTGCGCTGCTCCTCCGTCAGCCGGGGGTCCGAGCAGTACACCGTGGTCCCGTCCACCGTGAGCTGGTAGCTGAAGCCGTCCGGCACGCCGGCCGGCGGCACGCCCCGGCCGGCGGCGACCGCCTTCTCGGCCAGGGCGTGCCATTCGGGGGCATCGGGCCGCCCCGAGGTGTCCACCTCGGCGGCGCGCTCGATGCCCGCGAACCCGCCCGTGCGTCTCACATGAATGCGCATGGGACCGTGTCTAGTACGGATCTACAGGATCCGCACCCCCACCCGCTCCCACGCCTTCTCCACGGCCTGGAACTCCTCGCCGCCGTCGCCGAAGCGCTCCCGCGCGGCCTTCACCGTGAGTTTCGCGAAGTCGGTGAAGAACGCCTTCTCGGTCAGCTCGCCGCCGGTCAGCACGTCGTACCAGATCTGGCCCGCCTTCTCCCAGGCGAAGCCGCCGAGGGCGGTGGCGGCCAGGTAGAACGCGTGGTTGGGGATGCCCGAGTTGATGTGGACGCCGCCGTTGTCGCGGCCGGTGCGGACGTAGTCGTCCATGGTCGCGGGCTGCGGGTCCTTGCCGAGCACGTCGTCGTCGTACGCGGTGCCGGGGGCCTTCATGGAGCGCAGGGCCTGGCCGGTGACGTCCGGTGCGAGCAACTCGGCGCCGATCAGCCAGTCGGCCTCGGCGGCGGTCTGGCTCAGCGTGTACTGCTTGATGAGCGCGCCGAAGACGTCGGACATCGACTCGTTGAGGGCGCCCGGCTGGCCGTAGTAGGTGAGGTTCGCCGTGTACTGGGTGACGCCGTGGGTCAGCTCGTGGCCGATCACGTCGATGGAGCTGGTGAAGTCGACGAAGATCTCGCCGTCGCCGTCGCCGAACACCATCTGCTCGCCGTTCCAGAAGGCGTTGTTGTAGTCCTGGTCGTAGTGGACGGTGGCGTCCAGGGGCAGGCCGTCGCCGTCGATCGAGTGGCGGCCGTAGGCCTTGAGGAAGTGCTCGAAGGTGGCGCCGAGGCCCGCGTAGGCGCGGTTCACCGTGGCGTCCTGGCCCGGGTCCTCGCCCTCGCCGCGGACCTTGGTGCCGGGCAGGACCGTGCCGTGCCCGGCGTCGTACACGGTGCGCAGCGGCTGGTCCGAGGGTGCCTTCGCCGCCGGGGCCGCCGCGAGGCGGAACTCGCTGGTCACGCGGCGCCGGGAGCGCAGCTCGCTGTCGCGCACCAGGGTGCGCCGGGCGGGTCCGGAGCGTGCGGGGTCGTCGCTGCGCGCCAGGCGGTCGAGGACATGGGGCGGAACGACGGTGCAGAAGACGGGCTCGAGGCCCCCGTGAGTCGTCATGCCCGGCACCTTCGCACCGCGTGACCCCCCTGTCACCATCGGCAACCATGATTGGTGAAATGCGCCGACAAACAGCCCGGAGGTGCGCCTGTGAGTGGTATACGGCACTTTTCGTCCGGTTCGTCCGCTCGGTCCCGCATACTGGAACAGGCCCACGCGCCCCGTGGGGCTCGGCTAAAGTGCGGAGCACTATGCGTTTCGGGCTGCTTCTCCTTAGCTGCCGCGGCGAGGGCCTGTAGTCGAGGCCGACTCCCTCCCCGCGGAGCTTGGCAATGCGTCGGCCGTCCTTGTCGGACACCCTGAGGAGCCACCGCATCATGGCGAACCGCCAGCAGCCCAGTTCCATGCCGATCCACAAGTACGGGCAGTACGAGCAGGTCGACATCCCCGACCGCACCTGGCCCGGTCGGCGGATCACCGTCGCCCCCCGCTGGCTCTCCACCGACCTGCGTGACGGCAACCAGGCCCTGATCGACCCGATGTCGCCCGAGCGCAAGCGCCGGATGTTCGACCAGCTGGTCAAGATGGGCTACAAGGAGATCGAGGTCGGCTTCCCGGCCTCCGGCCAGACCGACTTCGACTTCGTGCGCTCGATCATCGAGGAAGAGGGCGCGATCCCGGACGACGTCACGATCTCCGTGCTGACCCAGGCCCGGGAGGACCTGATCGAGCGGACCGTGGAGTCCCTGAAGGGCGCCCGGCGCGCCACCGTCCATCTCTACAACGCGACCGCGCCGGTCTTCCGCCGGGTCGTGTTCCGCGGCTCCAAGGACGACATCAAGCAGATCGCCGTGGACGGCACCCGCCTGGTCATGGAGTACGCGGAGAAGCTGCTGGGCCCGGAGACCGAGTTCGGCTACCAGTACAGCCCGGAGATCTTCACCGACACCGAGCTGGACTTCGCGCTGGAGGTCTGCGAGGCGGTGATGGACGTCTACCAGCCCGGCCCCGGCCGCGAGATCATCCTGAACCTGCCGGCCACCGTCGAGCGCTCGACGCCCTCCACCCACGCCGACCGCTTCGAGTGGATGAGCCGCAACCTCTCCCGCCGCGAGCACGTCTGCGTCTCCGTCCACCCGCACAACGACCGCGGTACGGCCGTCGCCGCCGCCGAGCTGGCGCTGATGGCCGGCGCCGACCGTGTCGAGGGCTGCCTGTTCGGCCAGGGCGAGCGCACCGGCAACGTCGACCTGGTCACCCTGGGCATGAACCTGTTCTCGCAGGGCGTCGACCCGCAGATCGACTTCTCCGACATCGACGAGATCCGTCGTACGTGGGAGTACTGCAACCAGATGGAGGTCCACCCGCGCCACCCGTACGTGGGCGACCTGGTCTACACGTCCTTCTCCGGCTCCCACCAGGACGCCATCAAGAAGGGCTTCGACGCGATGGAGGCCGACGCGGCCGCCAAGGGCGTCACCGTGGACGACATCGAGTGGGCCGTGCCGTACCTGCCCATCGACCCGAAGGACGTCGGCCGCTCCTACGAGGCCGTCATCCGGGTCAACTCGCAGTCCGGCAAGGGCGGCATCGCCTACGTCCTGAAGAACGACCACAAGCTGGACCTGCCGCGCCGGATGCAGATCGAGTTCTCGCGGATCATCCAGGCGAAGACGGACGCCGAGGGCGGCGAGGTCACCGGCGGCGCCATCTGGGCGACCTTCCAGGACGAGTACCTGCCCAACCCGGAGAACCCGTGGGGCCGCATCCAGGTACGCAACGGCCAGTCGACCACCGACACCGACGGCGTGGACACCCTCACCGTGGACGCGGTCGTCGACGGCGAGGACACCGTCCTGTCCGGCTCGGGCAACGGTCCGATCTCGGCCTTCTTCAACGCCCTGGAGTCCATCGGCATCGACGTACGTCTGCTGGACTACCAGGAGCACACGATGAGCGAGGGAGCCTCCGCGCAGGCCGCCTCGTACATCGAGTGCGCGATCGGCGACAAGGTCCTGTGGGGCATCGGCATCGACGCCAACACGACGCGGGCCTCGCTGAAGGCGGTCGTGTCCGCCGTCAACCGCGCTACGCGCTGATCACCCTCACCGGGAGTCCGCGGACCCCGGCCGCCGGAAAACGGCGGCCGGGGCTCCGTCGTATATCGGCCATCCGTGCGTGGAGGTCACGGAAAGGTCTCGTCCTGGGTGCTGACTCCGCCTCACTGATGTGGCTAACATCACGAAAGCGCGTGGCGATGTTGCCGCGGCGTTACGGAGGTGCGACGTGCTGCCAGAACGGGGACAAGACGGCCGTGCCGCCACCGGGTTCGCCCGCGTGCTGGGCCACCGCACCGCCTGGACACCCGTCGGGGACGGAGAGTTCTTCTGCCCCGGCTGCGGCGGCGACCGCAACTACCAGCGGCTCACCGGCCGGCGCCGCTTCACCCTGCTGGGCCTGCCCGTCCTGCCGCGCGGCGAGACCGGCCCGGTCGTGGAGTGCGCCTCCTGCCAACGCCACTACGGCACCGACGCCCTCGACCACCCCACCACCACCCGCTTCTCCGCGATGCTCCGCGACGCCGTCCACACCGTCGCCCTCGCCGTCCTCTCCGCGAACGGCAACTGCGCCCGTACGTCCCTGGAGACGGCGGCGGTCGCGGTGCGCGCGGCCGGCTTCCCGGACTGCACCCGCGAACAGCTCGCCGCCCTCGTCGACGCCCTCGCCGCCGACACCGGCCGGGTCCACGGCGAACCCTGCACCCCCGGGCTGGCCATAGAGCTGCACGAGGCCCTCGACCCGCTCGCCCCGCACCTCGCCCCCGTCGGCCGCGAATCGATTCTGCTCCAGGGCGCCGGCATCGCCCTCGCCGACGGCCCCTACACCCCCGCCGAACGTGAGGTCCTCGCCACGGTCGGCGCGGCCCTCACCATCCGCGCCGACGAGGTCACCCGGCTGCTGGCCGCGGCCCGCACCCCGTCCTGATACTCCCCAGGGAGTAACGCGGCCCCGCGGTCACCCGCCGCGGTACACCCGAACTCGCCCTTGCGCGCGACGATCCGCCGCCCGCCGGCCGGAAGTCTGGAACCCGTCACCGGACATCCGTGCCGAAGGGAGGGCCCGTCTCATGGGGGCCGAAAAAACCAAGGGAAACCGCGCCATCCCCTGGGTGGTGCTCGCCCTGTGGATCGGGGTGCTGGCGGCCATGTCGCCGTTCGCCGCGAAACTCGCAGACGTCCAGCACGACCGCATCACCGACTACCTGCCCGCGAGCGCCGACTCCACCAAGGCCGCCAGGCTCCAGGAGCAGCTGCCGGGCGGCGAGAGCACCGAACTGGTCCTCGTCTACCACCGCGACAGCGGGCTCACCCCGGCGGACCGGGCCACGGCGCAGGAGCAGGTCACGCGGGTCGCGGGGGAACACACGCTGACCGGGACACCACGGGGGGTCCCCTCCGACGACGGCACCACACTCATGTACCCCGTCGCGAGCAACGAGCCCGGCACCGACGAGAAGCAGCGGGACGCCTTCGTCGAGGCCGTACGCCAGGAGGCGCACAGCGAGGCAGGGCTGACGGTCGAGGTCGGCGGATCGGGAGCGCTCGCCACCGACGCGGGCAAGGTCTACGACTCGCTCGGCGGACCGCTGCTCTACACCACCGTCGCCGTCGTCGCCGTACTGCTGATCCTCATCTACCGCAGCCCGGTCCTGTGGCTCGTGCCGCTCGTGGTGGCCGGAGTCTCCAACTACCTGTCCATGGGCGTCGCCTACGGCCTCAACCAGGCCTTCGGCACGACCGTCTCCGGCCAGAGTTCCGGCATCATGACCATCCTCGTCTTCGGCGCCGGCACCGACTACGCCCTCCTCCTCGTCTCCCGCTACCGCGAGGAACTGCGCCGCTTCGAACGGCCCCTGGACGCCATGCGGGCCGCCCTGCGCGGCTGCGGCCCCGCCGTCCTCGCCTCCTCCGGGACCGTCGCCGCCGGACTGCTGTGCCTGCTCGCCGCCGACCTCAACTCCAACCGGGCGATGGGCCCGCTCGGTACCGTCGGCGTGCTCTGCGCCCTCGTCGCCATGCTCACCCTGCTGCCCGCCGTCCTCGTCCTGCTGGGCCGCCGGGTGTTCTGGCCCCTGGTCCCCGCCTACGGCAGCACCCCCAAGGCCCGCCGGTCGCTGTTCGCCGCGATGGGCAGCTCAGCGGGCCGCCGCCCGCTCACCGTGCTGGCCGGCGGGGCCGTCCTGCTCGGCACGCTCGCCCTGGGCACCCTGAACCTGCCCGGCACGGTCAAGCAGGAGGACGCCTTCGTCGACCGTCCCGAGTCCGTCGCCGCCATGCGGACCCTCGGCCGCGCCTACCCGGAGGGCTCCGGGCAGCCCGTCGACGTGCTCACCCCGGCCGCCCGGACCGAAGCGACCCTCGCCGCGATCCGCGGCACCGAAGGCGTCGCCGAGGTACGCAAGGGCCGTACCGGCGGGGGCTGGACCGAGATCTCCGTGACCGCGGCGGCCCCGCCCCAGACGGCTGCCGAGACCGCGACGATCGAACGGCTGCGGGAACGCCTCGACGGCTCCTACGTCGGCGGTGCCAGCGCCCAGCAGATCGACCTCAAGGACACCAACGCCCGCGACCGGACGATCGTCGTGCCGCTCGTCCTGCTGTCGGTGCTGCTCATCCTGGTCGTCCTGCTGCGTTCCCTGGTCGCCCCGCTGCTCCTGACCGCCGCCGTCGTCGCGGTGTGGGGTGCCGCGCTGGGCCTCGGCGGGCTGCTGTTCGGTCCGGTGTTCGGCTTCGAGGGGACCGACCCGGGGCTGGGACTGCTGTCCTTCGTGTTCCTCGTCGCCCTCGGCGTCGACTACGGCATCTTCCTCATGCACCGCATGCGGGAGGAGTCCCTGCGGGGCGCCGAACCGGCCGCCGCCGCCCTCACCGCGCTGCGCACCACCGGCGGGGTCATCGCCTCCGCCGGACTGGTCCTCGCCGCGACCTTCGCCGTGCTGACCAACATGGGCCTCGTGCAACTCGTCGAGCTGGGCTTCGTCATCGCCGTCGGGGTGCTGCTGGACACCTTCCTCGTCCGCACCTACCTGGTGACCAGCGCGAGCGTGGCGCTGGGGCGGAAGGTCTGGTGGCCGGGCCGGCTGTCGCGCGCACCCGAGCCGGAACCGGCGCCCGCGCGTGAACCGGTCGCCGGCTGAACCGGGGGCGCCCCTCCCCACCGGAGGGGCGCCCCGCTCGGGCAGGATGGCCGCGAGGAAAGGGGGAGTGGTGCGCGAACTCCGGATACGACAGACACGGGCGGACGCCTGCCTCGCCGCGGCCTCCGCCGCGGTGGCCGTCCTCCTCGCCCTGTCCGTCGAGGACGGCAGACGCCCGGACCTCCTCGGCTGGACGCTGCTGCTGGCCGCCCAGCTTCCGCTCCTGGCCCGCCGCCGGTACCCCCTGCTCGTCATGCTCGCGGTCGTCGCGTGCGTCGGCCCGTACCACGCGCTCGACTACACGCACAGCGCCGCCGTACCCGTCGGGATGATCGCCCTCTACTCCGTCGCCGTCAGCGGCAGCGCCCGCCGCACCCTGCACACCGGCGTCGCGGTCCTCAGCGTCCCGCTCGCCGTCAACGCGTTCGTCAATCCGCACCAGGCCGCCGAGGTTCTGCAGATCTCCGGCTGGATCGTCTCGGTGCTGCTCTTCGGCGGCTACCTCCGCATCCACCGGCAGAACGCCGCCGCCGCGCTGGAACGCGCCGAACGCGCCGAACGCACCCGCGAGGAGGAGGCCCGCCGCCGGGTCGCCGAGGAACGCCTGCGCATCGCCCGCGACCTGCACGACCTCCTCGCCCACAGCATCACCCTCATCGGGGTGCAGACGTCCGTCGCCGCCCACGTCCTGACAGCCGACCCGGACCGCCTCGACCGAACGGCCGTCGCCAAGGCCCTCGACGACATCGCCGAGACCTGCCGCAGCGCCCGCGGCGAACTCCGTACGACGCTGGAGGTGCTGCGCGACGCGGGCGGACCCGAGGCCCGCGGACCGCTGCCCGGCCTGCACGGACTGTCCGACCTCGCCGACACCGCCCGTGCGGCCGGGGCGCGGGTCGACCTGTCGGTGCGCGGCGCGGACGTACCGCCGGCGGTCGGCGCGGCCGCCTACCGGATCGTGCAGGAGGCCCTCACCAACGCCGTACGCCACGGCGGGCGGGACGACCTGAGCGTGCGGGTGGCCGTGCACGGCGACGCGGGTGCCCTGCGGGTCACCGTCACCGACGACGGGAGCGGGACCGGCGCGGAGGTGCCCGGATTCGGACTGGTCGGCATGCGGGAGCGGGCCCGCAGCATCGGCGGCGTCCTGGAGGCGGGACCGCGGGAGGGGACGGGCTTCGAGGTGAGCGCCGTGCTGCCCCTCGGGCAGCAGACCACGGGGGAGCAGGGCATGAGGGAGCAGGGCATGGGGGAGCAGAGATGAGTCCGATCCGGGTGCTGCTGGCCGACGACCAGACGCTGGTGCGCGCCGCGTTCGCGATGCTCGTCGAGTCGGCGCCGGACATGGAGGTCGTCGGCCAGGCCGGCACCGGCCGCGAGGCCGTGGAGCTGGCCCGGAGCGAGCGTGCCGACCTGGTCGTGATGGACGTCCGCATGCCCGACCTCGACGGCATCGAGGCGACCCGGCTGATCGCCGCCGACGAGGACCTCGCAGGGGTGAAGGTGCTCGTGCTGACCACCTACGACACCGACGAGAACATCGTCGAGGCGCTGCGCGCGGGCGCCTCCGGCTTCCTGGTGAAGGACACCCGGCCCGCAGACCTCCTCGACGCCATCCGCACGGTCGCCGCCGGTGAGGCCCTGCTCTCGCCGGGTCCGACCGCCCGGCTGATCGCCCGCTTCCTGAGCAGCCCGTCCGGACCGGCCGCGACCGGCGGCCCGGAGTGCCTGTCGGAACGGGAACGCGGGGTGCTCGCCCTGCTCGCGCGCGGGCTCACCAACACGGAGATCGCCGACACCCTCGGCCTCAGCCCGCTCACCGCGAAGACCCACGTCAGCCGCATCATGGGCAAGCTGGGTGCGCGGGACCGGGCCCAACTCGTCATCGTGGCCTACGAGTCGGGGCTGGTGACCCCGGGGGCGACGGACACCGGCTCGCGGGCGTAGGTCCTCTCGTAACGGTGACCTGCTCCTCTACGTCCCGCCGGACCGAACGAGGCCTGCCACCATCCGTGCCCGCCACCATCCGTGCCTGCCGCCATCCGTGCCTGCCGGGCCCGCCCCGCCTGCCTCGGACAGGCCGCCGACGTCACCCGCGTCTTCCCCGCCGGGACTTTCCCGCGCCCGCCCGGACGCATCGGCATCGACGCTCTCCCCGAGCGACGACGTCGGCTCCCAGGACCACCTGGTCTCGGGAGCCGACGTCACGTGAGCGCGGGACATCCCACTGCGTCGGTGTTCTGACCGGGCCCCGCCGGCGCGGCGAGGTCAGCCGATGGCGAGCTTGGCCTGCCAGCCGGTGGCGATCAGGGTGCCGGCGCCCGCCATCGCCGTCCTGCTGCCGGAGTAGACACGGACACCGCCGTCGACCCGCAGCGTCCAGATGTCCGGGATTCCGTCGCCCGTCGCGTCCGGAGTCCCGTGGAAGAGCCGGATGTTGGTCCGGCCCCAGCCGCTCGCCCCGTACACCGTGTCCTCGCCCGCCGCGGAGTTGACCGCGGCGGCCAGGGAGTTGAGGTCGACCCCGCCGGCGGCGGCCTTCTTCCCGGTGCGCAGGAGCAGCCGTCCAGAGACGTCGGTGCGATACACCAGGTCGGTGACGCCGTCGCCGGTGACGTCCTGGACGAGCACGATGTCCCGCTCCTCCCAGGGGGAGCTGGAGAGCTGCACGGCCTGCTCGACCGTGGCGCCGTTGTAACCGACCAGTGCCCAGAAGGCGTTGCCGACCTTCAGGAAGAAGTCGGTTCTGCCGTCGCCGGTGGCGTCCCCCGCGGAGACGATCTGCGTGATCGTGTCCGGCTTCGGCGCGTTGGAGGGCAGCAGGATCTCCTGGCGCTTGTCGATGTTGACCGCGCCGTACCCGTCACCCGGGTAGACCCACAGCTTGCCCTCGCGGCGGGCCACGAGGTCCTGTAGACCGTCCCCTCCGTATATGTCTCCCAGATGTGTGATCAGGGTGTTCTTCCAGTAGCCCGAGGGCACGGCGGCGTAGAGCGGCTCGTCGCCGCCGTTCGGGTCCCGGGCCGGGTTGCCGCGGTAGGCGCCCGGCATGGAGTAGGCAAGACGGCCGGTGCCCTTGGCGAGGTCTGTGGTGGCCTCGGACGGATAGGTGCGCAGATCGCCATTGCCGTCGACGACCATCAGGTCGGGGAGCCGGTCACCTGTGAAGTCGCCCGGTGTGTCTGCCTTGTCCCGCGGAGTCACGTAGAACAGGTACTTCGTCGGCTCGGAGACGTTCCCCGCAGCGTCCACCGCACGGGCGTACAGGACGTTGGGTCCGGCCAGCGGTGGCTTGGCGTTGGTGACGTTCGTCAGGGTGGAGACGGGCGCCCCGGCCGTGCGCGTCACCGAGAAGGGGTATGCGGCCTGGTTGAAGCCGTACTGGAACTTCACGACGTCCGTCTGCGCGGCCTTGAAGGTGAACGTCCCGGCGGTGCCGAACTTGACGGTGCTCCACTTCGTGTCCTCGGGCGCGTTCCCGAAGCCGTTGTCACTCGCGTCGGCATCCGGGAACTGGACCGAGGTGACCGATGGGGGCATCGGCTTGGTGTTGTCGAAGACGAACCGGCACGGGATCGACGCGGGTGTGTAGCCGGACGTCGCACCGAACTTGTCGACCGCGCGCACCCGCCAGGAGTAGGTGGTGCCGTTCTTCAGCCCGGAGGTGGCGAACGGGTCGGTGTGCACGCGGGCCGACGTGGACTGACTGCCCACCGACACCACGGACTTGCTGCCCAGCAGGTTGCCGCTGCCGCTGGCCGGCCACAGCTCGAAACGCAGGGAGGCCAGATTGCCGTCCCTGTCGCCGCCGCTGGCCCAGAAGGTGATCTGGGAGGCACCGAGGTTGATGTACGGAGCGGTGGTGTCGCAGCTCAGCCCGGGGTCGAGGTCCAGCGAGGTGGGTCCGGAGGGCGGACGGTTGTAGAGCAGGTCGATGTACGGGTCGTTGCCGCCGTCCGCCTGGAACTTCTTCCAGGAGTACTGGGAACTCTCGTCGGTGGCCCGGAAGCCCAGGGTGATCGACTTGAAACCCTTGGACACCGCCTTCTGCGCCGTCGCCTTCACGTTGAAGGCCTCGTACGCGTCCGGGCACGAGCTCGACTTCCAGCCGTGCGCGAAACTGCGGCTGGCCAGCTTGTTCGCGCTGGTCATCGCGGGCGCGTTCTTCCACGTGGTCTTCGAGCTGATGGCGCCGGTGAGGTAGATGTCCATTCGCCGGGCGCTGCACGACCAGGAGTACGTCTCCAGCACGCGCAGCGTCGCGTCGTGGACGGTGGCGCCCTTCAGGTCCGAGTCCCAGTCGATGGTGAAGAAGGACCGGGAGGTGCCCCAGGTGTCGGACTCGAAGCCGACCCGTGCCTCGTGAGTGCCACCCTTGTTGAAGTTCCGGCCGTTGTAGAAGTTGGCGTTGGGGTGGCGGCTGTAGGCCGTGGTCCAGTCGTTGGTGTGCTTCTTCACCGACGGGTCGATGAAGACCGGGTAGACGGTCTCCGCGTCGGCCAGGAAGTCCTGATCGGGAGTCAGAACCCAGTCCGAGCCGGAGAGATCGGTCCCGACCAGGGTGCCGTGGGCGTCCGGCTGCGGGCCGGCCAGTCCGGGCAGGTCGAGCGTCGCCGCGGGCCCGCTCCGTGAAGGTTCGGGCGTCGGCTCGGCCGGGACCGGCGGTGCGCCACCGGGTTCGAGGGCCGAGGGATCGGGGGCTTCGTCCGTGGCCTCCGGCAGCACCTCGTTCCAAGGGTCCTGCCGGTCGCCCTCGTTGAGGGTGCCCGAGGGCTCGGGGGAGGGCGAGGACGGCTCCTCGCCGCCGGGTTCGTCGCTCGGCGTCGGCTCGGGGCCCGGCGGTGCGCCCCCGCCGCCCTGGCCGTCGGTCTGCGCGGGCGTGCCGGAGCTGTCCCACATCAGCGGGGTGGGAGAGACCGCGATCTCCTCGCCGTCCGTGTCTTCGGCGCTGAGGATGCCGCTGGTCGGGTCGAGCAGGAACTTCAGGTCGGGGGAGGCGAGACCGTACGAGAGCCGGGCCACCCGGGGGTCGGCCGCCGCTTGACGGTCCTTCACCACCACCAGTTGGGCGAAGCCGCTGTCATCGGCGGTGAGCACCAGGTCCGCGCCCGGCAGGATCTCGGGGTACAGGGCCCGTGGTCCGTCGATGACCGGTTGCGGGATCGGTCCGGGCCAGGTCAGCACGATGTCGTGGCCGCCGGTCGTCAGGGTGACCAGAGGGCTGCCCTCGGCCGTCGTGGCCGCCGGGGCGAGCAGCGGGACCCGCTGGCTGCGGCCGCGCGAGGCCCGCTCGGGGGCGGAACCGGTGCCGGCCGAGAAGACCGTACGGACATTGGTGGCCCGGGGCGCCCAGCCGTCCTTCACCTTGGTCAGGCGGGTGTCGATCGCCTTCCACTCACCGTTGACGTGGGCGCGGATCGGGCTGGCGTGGACGCGCCGCTGCAGCTTGCCGTCGGGACGCGCCCACGTGGTGGAGTACGGGGTGCGCAGGGCCGAAGCCTCCACCGCCTTCCCCGACCTGGCCGCCTGTACCGAGGCCGCTGCCTCGGTCAGCGGTGCACTCCGGCCGGTGCGCGGCCGGCTGTCGTCCTGCCTGTCGTTGCCGTCGAAGCCCAGGTAGGTCAGTCCTGAGGCCAGGACGATGGCCGCCGCGGCGGCTGCGGTAGCTCTGCGTCCGGGCATGCGGTGCCATCTGCTCGTCATGCGCGAGGTCCCCTTCCCCCTCGTGCCGGCAGTACGGCGGACCGCGGCCGGACACGTTTCAGCCGTCACGCCCAGGCCGGCAGGTGCGGCCGCGGAGCGTGAGAATGCGAGCAGATCATGGCCCATACCTCCCGTTCCGTCACGCGTCCGCTGGGAGGCCGCCGAGTCCGGGAACGATGTCCGCCGGTGGGTCGTTGAGACCAGGAACGCGAGATTCCGAATTCCCGGCATTCGGCAATTCGACTCCTTTCTCCATGAAAGGAGCGCAACCGCGGATGAATTGACGCCGATTCAGGTGCCAATGTGGCTGACTGACTGAGGATCAGCCGTTTTTTCCGGGTATCCCGTCCCATGGTGCGGCTTCGTGGCTCTCGTGATCACTGCGGTGCCTTGAGTGCATGTGCGCGGTGACGATTCTCACTTGATCACGAATCCCTCTGGTTTTCACCACAACACCCTTACAGAATCGGCGCGTTCATATGCGACGTGCTCTGTGGACCACCGGGGCACCGCACCTTGCCGTCCGGGGGGACCAAGTCGTGCCCGTTCTGTCCGCGCGCCGCAGGCGCACTTGTTCAGCCGTGCTCGCGGCGATGGTGGCGGCACTGGTACTGGCGCTGTCGTCCCAGGCGCTGGCGCTTCCTCCGGACCCCGCCAAGGCGGAGGTGCCCCGCGAGGAACTCGTCCTGGAGAAGCTCGACCAGGAGGAGCTGATCGAGGGCGCCGCCCGGAACGCGCACCTCGAGAGCATCGAGGTCGAGGCGCCCCAGAGCGCCACGGAAGCCCCCGCAGGCACCACGACGCCGCCCGCCGCCAGCACCGCGTCCGTCACCTTTGGCAGCTCCGTCCAGCAGTCGGCCCTGCGGACAGGCCTGACCTCGGCTCAGTCCGCCGCCGACCCCGTCCCCGTGGGCGACCTTCCGGTGAAGCTCGGGCAGGCCCCCGGAGCCGCGATGCCGACCGGCACCTGGCAGGTGGGGGTCTCCGCACGCACTGCCGCCGAGTCCGAGGGTGTCGACGGCGCGGTCGTCACGGTGACCGCGCCCACCGGGACCTCGGTGCCGGTCTCGGTCCAGCTGGACTACAAGAGATACCAGAACCTCTACGGCGCGGACTGGGCCTCCCGCCTGCGCTTCGTCCAGTTCCCCGAGTGCTTCGTATCCACTCCGGACCTGGAGGAGTGCCGCACCTACGAGGAACTGGAGACCGTCAACGACACGGACGGCAAGACCATCACCGCAACGGTCGACACCGCCGCCGACGGCACCGTCACTCCGGCCGCGGCACCGCGGGCCGAGGCTCGGTCCGGGGTCGTGCAGGCGGCGTACCGACACCCGACGGCAGTGGCCGCGGGCGGCGACAGGGCGGTCATCGGCGCGGTCGACTCCGGTGCGGGCGAGGGCGGTTCGTTCAAGGCGACGCCGCTGATCGGGGACGGCAAGTGGTCGGCGGGCAGCTCGTCCGGTGCCTTCCAGTGGAGCTACCCGCTGGCCGTGCCGCCGGCCCCGGCCGGCCCGGTACCGGACGTCACCTTCGGCTACTCCTCGCAGTCCGTCGACGGCAAGACGTCCACCAGCTCGCCGCAGGCGTCGTGGGTGGGCGAGGGATGGAGCTACGAACCGGGTCACATCGAGCGCCGCTACCGCACCTGTCAGGACGACCGCAAGGACACAGCTGCCGGAACGCCCAACAACAAGGAGAAGAAGTACAAGACCTCCGACCTGTGCTGGGTCTCCTACAACGCGGTCATGTCGATGGGTGGCAGGACGACCGAGCTGGTGCGCATCGGTGCGACCGCCTTCTACCGTCCGCAGCACGACGACGGCACTCGCGTCGAGCTGAAGTCCGGCGGCGACAACGGGGACAACGACGGCGAGTACTGGATCGTCACCAGCCCTGACGGAACGCAGAACTTCTTCGGCCTCAACAAGGTCGGCGGCGGGCACGCCGACACGAAGTCCGCCTTCACCGTCCCCGTGTACGGCAACCACCCCGGTGAGCCCTGTCACGCCGCGACCTTTGCCGCATCCCGCTGCGCGGCCGGGACGGAGAAGAAGCAGCAGGCCTGGCATTGGGGTCTGGACAAGGTCGTCGACGTCCACGGCAACGCCCTGATCGTCAACTGGGCCCAGGAACTGAACCACTACGCTCCCAACAAGAAGTTCAAGTCGCCCGAGAGCTACGTCCGCGGTGGCTACCCGACGAGCACCGAGTACGGACTGCGCACCACGTCGCTGACCACGCCCTCGGCGCGGGTCGTCTTCAACGCCAGGGAACGCTGCCTCGAGACCGGAAGCGTCTGCGACGAAGCGAAGTTCAACAACACCGCCGACCCGGCCTCCTACCGTTCCTGGTGGGACGTCCCCGGCAACCTGAACTGCAAGGCGGGCTCGAAGCTCTGCCCCTCCTTCCCGTCCTTCTGGACCAGCAAGCGCCTGGAGTCCGTCACCACCGAAGCCGTACGGCCCGGATCGGCGGCGCTGGCCAAGGTCGACACGTACACGCTGCACCACAGCTTCCCGCGGGACTGGTACGACACCTCGCCGGGCCTGTGGCTCAACAAGATCACCCGCAGGGGTTTCGCCCCCGGTGACGCCACCGGAACCCTTCTGTCGGAGGCCGGTGTCAGCTTCGGCCCCTACGTGGTCGGCAGCGATCACCCGCTGCGCGCCCACCTCAAGGACCGGCAGCTCCCCAACCTGGTCCCCAGGTCGTCGAGCGACCCGCGCCCCGGTTTCACCCGACCGCGCATCGGCACCGTCGCCACGGAGCACGGCGCCGACATCGAGGTCGTCTACAAGGGCGGCTGCCGGTTCCAGCCGAACGTGGCCCCGGACAAGAACACCGGCACCTGCTTCCCCATGAGCTGGTCACCGGACGGTGAAGAGGAGAAGCCGGCGCTCTCCTGGTTCAACAAGTACGTCGTGGACTCGGTGACCGAGACCGACAAGATCACCGGCGTCTCGGACCGGATCACCACCAAGTACACGTACTCCGGTGCCGCTTGGGGCAAGAGCGACGACGAGTTCACCAAGCCCGAGCTGCGCACCTACAGCGAATGGCGCGGCTTCCAGCAGGTCGCCACGGTCAAGGGCAGCAAGAACATCCCCTCCGTCGACCGGCCGCAGACGCAGTCGTATGCGGTCAGCAGGTACTTCCTCGGCAGGGGCGGCCCGGTCAAGGACTCGCTGGGAGCGGTCACCCTCGTCGACGACGACCAGCCGCAGTACGCGGGTCAGATCGCGGAGACGCTGTCCTACGACGGCGCGGGCGGCCGCCTGCTCAACCGCACCCTCACCTTTCCGTGGTCGAAGCAGACGGCTTCCCGCGTCCGGGACGGGACCGACCCGCTCCTGGCGCACCGGACAGGAGTCCGCCGCACCGACGACATCCGGACGGTCGGCGCGAGCTGGCAGGCGGTCCGCACCACCACCAAGGTGGACCCCGACCATGGCCTGGCCGTCGAGGCGGAGAGCTCCGTCGTCAAGCCCAGCGGTACCGGCGAGGTGCTGAGCGACCAGGCGTGCTCGAAGGCGCAGTACGTGCACAACGTGGACGCCAACATCATCGGGCTGCCCTCGCTCGTGCGCTCCACGGCGACACCGTGCTCGGCCTACGACTCGGCCGACCCCGCCACCCAGCTCACCGGCGCCACCCGCACGTCCTACGACAACCAGGCCTGGAACGTGGCCCCCAAGAAGGGGCTGGCCACCACGACCGCCGAGATCAACGGTGCCGGCACCTCGTACTCGGTGAACACCACCATGACGTACGACCCCCTCGGCCGCGTCCGGACCGTCACGGAGCCGGAGGTGGGTGTCACCGAGACCCAGTACACCCCCGGTGACACGGGCGGTGCCGTGACCTCCGTGAAGACGATCAACCCCATGGGACACGCCGCCGTCACGACCATGGACGCCGGCCGCGGGGTGCCCATCTCGGCCGCGGACGCCAACGGCCGGGTGACCCGCAGTGAGTACGACGCGCTGGGCCGGCTGGTCAGGGGATGGTCGGCGGGCAATTCCGGGGCGGGCGCCGCCCCCGACGTGAAGATCTCCTACCAGATGGCGGTCGCCACACCGAAGGAGACCAAACCCACCACCGTCACCGTCCAGACCCTCGGGGACAACGGTGCCTACTCCAAGCAGGTCACCGTCTACGACGGTCTGATGCGCTCGGTCCAGAGCCAGAGCGAGGCGCACGGAGCGGGTCGCGTCATCACGGACACCCGCTACAACGATCACGGCCTGGCGTACGAACAGACCAGTCCCTACCTCGCCCAGGGCGACCCGGAGCCGGCCCAGTTCAAGCGCCCGTCGGACAGCCTGGTGCCCAGTCTCACCCGGACCCGTTTCGACGGCCTCGAACGGCCGGTCAGGGTCACGACCTTCCACACGGGCAAGGCCGTCCACTCCTCCGTCACCAGCTACGGCGACACCAGTACCTACACGTCACCGCCGATGGGGGGCGCCGCCCCCGCGACCAACACGTGGACCGATCCGCGCGGCCGGATCCTGCAGATCCAGCACTACACCAACACCGACACCGACCAGTGGCGCACCACGAGGTACGGCTACGACGGCCGTGGCATGCGCGACAAGGTGACCGATCCGGCCGGCAACGAGTGGACGTACACCTACGACGCCCGAGGCCGCCTCGTGCGCGCCACCGATCCGGACACCGGCACCTCCTCGTTCACCTATGACGACGCGGACCGGCGGATCGTCGCGAGCGACGCGCGCGGCGCCACCTACACCAGCTACGACGCGCTGAGCCGGACCACTGCCGTGCGGGAGGGCTCGAAGACCGCCGCACCGGTGAAGGAGTACACCTACGACAGTCTGCCCGGTGCACTGGGCCAGCCGGTGTCCTCGGTGCGCCACGACAAGAGCGGCGACTACGTCAACCGGATCACCGGGTACGACGCGGGCTACCGGCCCACCGGCCGGCAGGTGGTGATACCGGCCAACTCCATGACGCAGGGCCTCTCCGGCACCTACGGCTACGGCTACACCTACACACCGACCGGCAAGCCGCTGTCCGTCACCATGCCGGCGGTCGGCGGGCTGGCGACGGAGAAGGTGATCACCCGGTACAACAGCGACGGCCTGGCGGAGTCCACCTCCGGCCGCGACTGGTACACGACCGACGTCACCTACTCGCCCTACGGCGAGCCGCTGAGGACCGTGAGCGGCCCGCAGCCCTACCGGGTGTGGACGACCAACTTCGTCGACGAACACAGTGGGCGGCTGCAACGGAGCGTCGCCGACCGGGAAACCGCGAACTCGCATCGGATCCAGGACAGTCAGTACGCCTACGACGTGGTCGGCAACGTCACCGCCAACGCCCGCAACCTGACGGACGGCGCCACGTCCGTGTGGGACAACCAGTGCTTCACCTACGACGCGATGGGCGAACTCGTCCACGCCTGGACGTCGAACCTCGCGGTGACCGGCCGCGGCACGGGCTGCAAGTCGTCCGGCGGCAGCGCATGGGGACCGCGGACGGACGGGATCGCCTCCGCCGGACCGGTGGCCGACGCGGCGGACGCCACCGCCGACACCGAGTCGCCCGATCAGTCGCTCAGGGACACCCTCCAGGCGGCGGCCCCGGCGGCCGGGACCGTGTCCACCGGCGCCACCTCCTACTGGGACAGCTACACCTTCGACGTCATCGGCAACCGGCGGTCGCACACCACCCACGACGCGGCGGACTCGGGAGCGGCAGTCACGTCCACCTACGGGTACGGCAGGACGCCCGCGCAGGACGGGGCTCCGGCTCTCCTCTCGACCCAGCCGCACACGCTCGCCTGGATCTCCTCGACCAAGACGGGCGCGGGCAGCGCGTACAGCTACGACGCGGCGGGCAACACCACCGTCCGCGATCTCCCCGAGGTCACTCAAAACCTGGCCTGGAACCTGGAGAACAAGGTCGAGTCGGCCACGGTCGACGGAGTCACCACGACGTATGTCTACGACGCCGACGGCAACCGCATCCTGGAGAGCTCGCCCCGGGGCAGCACCCTCTACCTCGGCGAGACCGAGATCACCACTGCGGCCGGCAAGATCACCAAGGCGGCCCGCGCGTACGTCCAGGAGGGCGCACCGCCGGTACTGCGGACGACCACCGGCGGAGCGGCCACCGGGCACCAGCTGTCCGTCCTGCTGGAGGACCATCTCGGCACGGCGACCACCGTGGTCGCACTGTCGCCGGGTCAACCGGTCGTACGGCGCACCTTCAAGCCCTATGGCGAGAAGAGAGGTCCCACACCCGACTGGCCCACCAGACGCGGCTATCTCGGCGTCGGCATAGACGACGAGGCGACCGGCCTCATCCATCTGGGCGCCCGCGAGTACGACCAGTCGACCGGCCGCTTCCTCTCCGCGGACCCCCTGCTGGACATCGGCGACCCGCTCCAGATGAACGGCTACGCCTACAGCCACAACAGCCCCATCACCCGCAGCGACCCCACCGGCCTCTTCGATCCCGATCAGCGCGAGTACGAGCGACAGCAGGCCGCCAAGAAGCAGAAGGAATTCAACTGGCGGAAGATGTGGACCGATCGCCACGACACGGCGGTCATGCTGCGGGCGCTCCTGCTGCGGGCCTGGATCTTCCTGCACAGGATCAAGACGGGCAGGGTCACCACCAGCAGGAAGGACAACTTCATCAGGGGCGGTTCCTACGAGACGAGGGGCAAGCCGGACAAGAAGAAGAAGCCCGGGTACGCCGACCTCATCTACTGGACCGAGGACAAGGTCTATGTGTGGGAGATCAAGCACAAGGGCGGGGGCGCCGAGCGGCAGGGTCCCGACCAACTGGACAACTACATCAGGCAGTTGACCAAGCAGCTGCGCAAGGCCGGCGACAACAGACAGGTGGTGGCAGGCTTCAAGCTGCCGGGCCCACAGGTCGGCACGAACCAGGGGAACGTCCGGGAACTGATATCCGTCAGTTCGTCCGACGAGTCCGGGATCGAGCTGTACACGCACGGCAAGGCGAAGGAGTCGAAACCCAAACAGCTCCCCGAGCCGAAACCCGTGCTGGTACCCCAGCCCGCGCCGCAGGCAGCCCCCGTACCCGCCCACCCGGACACCTCGGTGAACACCGGTGACGTGAACGAGTGGTCCCTGGAGTGGAACACCGGCGGTATCGACGCCAAGCAGGCAGCCACCGCCGTCGGCACCGGCCTGCTCTTCGTCGCCGCAGGGATCTTCCACACCGCCACCGGCTGCGCCACCTGCTGATCCGGATAGGATCTCGCCGCCCGGACCCTCCGACGGGGCCGGGCGGCGGCCGGGCGGCGGCCGGGCGGGATGGGCCACACCGGCCGGGCGCTCACCATGTGCCGCCCGCACCGACCTGATCAACGCCGACCCGAGGACGAACTCGACATGTCCGACAGCGCTTTTCTGACGCGGCTCAACGACAGTGTGACCGTGAAGGTCAGCCGGGCTCTGCCGGCCACCCCGTCCGCGTTCCGCTCCTGGGTGGAGTCGTGGATGCTGGATGCGCTGGGCACTCTGACAGGTCCGGATCTGGACCCGTTCGCGAACGCGCTGGACCTCAAGGGCCGGGCGTCGGTGCTGCGGCGTCCAGGAGTCCCCTACGGCGAACCCGGCGAACTCTGGGGCACGCTGTGGGTGGACCCGGCGTACAGGCCGGGGCGGTCCACGAAGTCTTCCGGCCAGGTGTGGACCCCGAAGAACTGGGACGCCTTTCTCGGCCGGCTGGAAGAAGTGCCGATGAAGGCGCGGGTGTCGATGCACCGGCTCGCGGGGGACGGATTCCCCGGTCCGGTCCACTGGCAGGCATACATGGTTCGCGAGGTCGACGCGCCGGACTTCGGGACCCTCTCCGTCCGGCGTTCCAGCCAGGAGTTCACCGATCCCGCGACGAGCGAGGAGGTTCAGCGGCGCTGGCTCGACTTCCTCCACCGGCGGCTCGCGGCGGATCCGGAGGTCCTGTTCGGCTCGCTCGCCGACGACGGCGAAAGCAGCACCAACCGAACGGAACTGGAAGCCGCTCTGGGGTTGTTCGCCGACGAGACCGTCCCCGAACTCGATTCCGTCCTGCGCGGCTACTCGTGGGTCACGGTGTGCTCCGACGGCGTGACCCGGCGACTGGGCGGTGCGGAGTCCCTGAAGGAATCCGCCGCGTTCACCCGTGTCGTGCCGCTGAGCGGCGGGGGCGTGCTGCTCCAGGCGACCGAGGACATCAGGGAGTACGGGCCGGAGCGCGTCGCGGCCGTCTTCGACCGGCTGCGCACCGTGCTGCCTTCCGGCACGCCGGTCCCGGGCTACCAGTCCCATGTGCCCAGGCTTGTGTTCGAGGCGCCCTGATCCGGCCTCGTCGGGGTGCCCGGCCCTGCGCTCCCCTGGCCTTGGCCCGTGCCGGTGTCCGGACCCGGCGATGCTTCTCCGGGCGGACGGGACCGCGGCCACCGGTCGGTCCGAACCGGTTGCCCGCACGCGAGGAGACGGGTTCCAATGAGCCCGTGGAAGAGACGCGACGGGAAACCTGGCCGGCCGAGCTGTCCGGCGTGTTGCGGCTGCCGTCCGGGCGGCTGGTGCGCGGCCGCGGGCTGCGCCGGGCTCTCGACGCGGCGGCGCCGGTCCCGACGTACGGCCTCTATCTGCTCGGTGGTGAGCCCCCGGCGGTGCCGTGGGAGGCGCGCTGGATCCGCTGGCCCGACTTCCGGCTGCCGGCGGACCGCGCCGACGCCCGTACGGCGCTCACCGAGGCGTGGCGGCGGGCACCCGACGACAGGCTGGAGGTCGCCTGCGGCGGCGGGCGCGGCCGTACGGGGACGGCGCTGGCGTGTCTGGCGGTGCTGGACGGCGTACCGGCCTCGGAGGCCGTGGAGTTCGTGCGCCGGAACTATGACCGGCACGCCGTGGAGACGCCCTGGCAGCGTCGCTATGTGCGGCGGTTCGAGGGGCTCACAGAGCGAGCGTCATGAGGAGGCGGTCGGCGCCGGGGCCGAAGTAGTCCGGGCGGGGGCCGCCGGGGTCCGGGGCGAAGCCCAGGGAGCGGTACAGGGCGATCGCCGTGTCGTTGCGCGGCTCCACCGAGAGGGTGACCAAGTGCACGCCCTGGGTGCGGAGATGCCCCAGGATCCTGGTCATCAACTGCCGTCCCAGGCCCTGCCGTTGCAGCGGCGGGGAGATGCCGAGGCTGAGGATCCAGCTCCGCGCCGCGTTCGGCGGCGTCGAGAGCACGTAACCGCCCAGGTTCTGGCCCATGTCCACGACGAACACGAAGTCCGGGAACGACGCCAGGAGCTGGCGCAGCACGAAGTAGGGGTACGGGGCGGTCGGGAAGGCCTCCTCGTCGAGCCGGACGATGCGGGGGAGATCCTCCTCGGTGGCCGCTCTGATCCGTAATCGCGCTTCCTGGGACACCTGGCCCACTGTCGAACCGGCGACCGACCGGGAAAGATCTCCGGGACCTCCAGGAAGCCCGGGAACCCGCGGAAGAGGAGTCATACGGTCCCCTTGTGAAGGATCGAGAAGGAGCGACAAAGTGAATGACGTGCGTGCTCACTCTTGTCCGATATGCATACCCTGACGGTTCATCATTGCCTGATGCATCCACTCCTTCAAGACCTCGTCGTCCTGCTAGGCTGAACCAATGACCTCGGGATCGCCGACCACCGCCGAAAAGCTGAATGCCGATGTGCCCTGGGACGCCTTCGATCCCGATGAGTACATCAAGCGGAATTACCTGGAGATCCAGCCCGTGGACAGGGCGATCCTCACCCGGGTGCGAGATCACTTCAGTGATCATTTCGCGAAGCACGGCGGTCGTGGCGGCTCCGGTATCGACGTGGGCGCGGGACCCAATCTCTATCCGGCCCTGGCGATGCTCCCCTGGTGTGGCCGGATCACACTCCTGGAGCGGGCCGAGCAGAACCTCGCATACCTCCGCGGTCAGCTCTCGGGCTACGACGCCAACTGGGACCAGTTCTGGGAGGTTCTCCGAAGTGGCGCGCAGGGCGAGGGCGCGGCCTACACGGGACTCGGCGCAGACCCCAGGGCGCGCTTCGCGGAAGTCGTCCAGGAGCCCCTGCCGGGCAGTCTTTTCGACCTCCGCGGGGGAAAGCCCGCCTGGGATCTCGGCACGATGTTCTTCGTCGCCGAATCCATCACCACCTCGCTCGAAGAATTCCGAGAGGGCGTGGGCTGCTTCATGAATGCACTGAAACCAGGTGCGCCTTTCGCCGCCGCGTTCATGGAGCATTCCGAGGGATACAGTGTGGGTGCGCAGGAGTTTCCGGCCCGCGATATCGACGACGAGGAAGTGCGTACCGCACTCGGGCCGTATGCCGAAGCGGACATGACGGTCGCCTGCCTGGACAATCCGAAGCAATTGATCCGCCACGGATACACCGGAATGATTCTGGCCTGCGGCCGGCGACGGAAAAAGTGACGTCCCAGCGTTCCATCACGGGGTAATACATGGAATCGCGTGTGACGGGCCTGTGCGAGGGGAATGGGCATGCAGATCAAGCCGAGACAGAATCTGCTCGAAGTATGGCAGGCCGTCGCCCGTCATTCCTTCGGCGACGGTGAATGGGACTGGGGGGACGCGGGCGGCCGGAGCAGCGTCGCCGACGCCGAGCGGCTGCTCTGCATGCTGTACCCGGCCACCGAGATCGCCGCCTTCCGCCTCGACGACCCCGACACCACCCAGCGGGACGTGGAGCGCTCGCTGCGGACCGCGGGCGACTCCAGCGAGATCCCCGGGAACCTGGTCAAGGTCCTCGCCGACTTCATGGAGAAGCACCGCGGCGAGGAGAACCCCACCTTCTCCGGCGGCGCCTACTTCGCGGCCCAGGACCCGAAGCAGGAACTCTCCAAGGAACAGCGGGACCTGGGGGTGGTCGACAGCTACTCCATGTCCGTCACCCTGTGCCTCGCCACCCTCGGCTTCCTCAAGGTCTACCGGGGCAAGACCCAGCGCGCGAGCACGATCAAGCAGATCGACCGGCTCTGGGACTCCACCAGCGCCCGGCTGACCGCCGCCATGGTGAGCCTGCTGCGCTCCTTCACCGTCAACGTCGTCGACGTCTCCTCCGACCAGGGACAGTCCCTCACCCGGCTGCTCGGCCAGGGCCGGCTCTCCGAACGCCAGGTCGTCCAGAGCTTCCAGGAGCGCTTCAAGGCCCTGCGTGCCGTCATCAGCGAGAGCGTCACCCTCGGTCTCGACACCGACGTCACCGACGACCTGCGCAACGAGAACCGCCTCTTCGAGTGCGGCTGGGCCTGGAGCCTGGTGAAGGGCGCCCCCGAGGTCGAGGTGGAACCGCAGACCGGCGAGGCGATCGGCAAGCAGCCCGCCGGCGTCGCCCACCCCACGCCCTACCTGTACTTCACCGTGGTCGCCCTCGACGGCATCCCCGACCTGTTCTCCGAGCGCACCCTCGTCCTCGGCCTGCTCACCGCCGAACAGCAGAAACTCGCCGACGCCCTGCGGCTGCGCTGGGAGATCACCCAGCAGTACTGGTCGGCCATCGCCCGGTTCGGCGACGGCACCTGGCCGCTGGAGGAGATCCCCTGGCGCACCACGCTCCAGCAACTGGAGTCGGAGTACTTCTCCCTCTCCGTCGCCTCCATCCTCGTCCACGACCTGGTCCGCCGCCGTGCCACCGACGACGACCTCACCCGCACCGTCGCCGTCATGGAACGCCTCGCCGAACGCGGCCGCATCACCAGCGGCATGACCCGCGAGGACCCTGCGGTCGGCCTGCACAACCCCGGTGTCACCCTGCCCCTGCTGGGCAGCGAGGCCGTCGGCCCGCCCATGAAGTGGACGATGACCGACTTCTCCGCCCAGCTGCTCAAGAGGACCGTCCAGCTCTGCTCGCTGTCCCGCAACATCGCCTCCCAGGACCGGCTGTTGCGGCTCGCCGAGGACATCCTCGACCACCTCTGGCGGCGCCGCATCAGTGAAGGACCCGGCGTCGGCCTCTGGGACAACGTCCACGCCGTCTACCCCGAATCCCCGCACCGCCAGGGCCCGGTGTCCTGGAGCATGACCGAACGCGTCACCGAGTGCATGGTCGCCGCCCACGCCCTCTACGACCAGCCGCCCATCCGCAGCGCCGAACTCTCCCTGCTCGCACGCGCGTTGATCAGCGAGGCGGCCCACCTCTTCGGCAAGGAGCAGATGCAACAGCCAGCGCCCGCCCCCAAGAGCCCCCAGGGTGAAGAGGTCAAGGGCATCGAGGCCGACCTGCGCCGGGCCCGCCTGCTCGTCGACGAACAGCCCGGCACCGCCTACGCGTTGGCGCTCGGCGTGCTCAGCCGGCTGGACTCGCTCTCCCGGGCCCGCGGCGGCTCCGGCTACCGGGGGGTCTGAGGCGTGCTCGTGTTCGCCGCCTCCGACAAGGGGGGCACCGGCCGGTCCGTGACCAGCGCCAACCTCGCCTACCACCGCGCCCTGGACGGGGACGACGTCTGCTACCTGGACTTCGACTTCGGCTCGCCCACCGCGGCGGCCGTCTTCGACCTGCCCGACGTCCTCTCCGAGGCCGAGGGGCGCGGACTGCACTCCTACCTCAAGGGCAAGACCGGCGAACCCCTGCGCGTCGACGTCTGGTCGCGCACCGAACACCCCGTGCTGCGCAGCCGGCCGGGCGGCTCGGGACGGCTCGTCCTGCTGCCCGGCGACCGCACCGGCGGCGAATTCGTCACCGACGAGGAGAACCTGCACCGCTGCATCGATCTCGTGCTGCGCCTGAAGCGCGAATTCGACGTCATCATCGTGGACTTGAGCGCCGGACGCAGTTATGCGATGGACCTCGCCCTGGCCGCCACCTCACCCCGCGGGGGACTCGGCCGCCTGAAAACACGCTGGCTCGTCTATCACCGCTGGACCCGTCAGCACGTCATGGCCGCCGCCGAACTCGTGTACGGAAAACAGGGCATTGTGCAGGCCGGTGTCGCCATGGGCCACGACACCGACGCGCTTTCCGCGTCGATCCGCTTCGTCCGGGCCGCCGTACCCAATCTCGACTCGCCGATGTGGTCGCAGGTCTCGGCCGCGCAGTACGCGTGGATGCGGCAGTGCGACACGCAGTTGGAGGAAATCGCGGCTGCCCGCGGCATCGGCAAGACCCGTGTCCTGTCGTCCATTCCGCTGGAACCCGTCCTGCAGTGGCAGGAGCGGCTCATCACCGACGAGGACGTGCACGACCGGCGGATCGCGAATGTGGAGACCTGGCAGAAGATGGGCGAACTCGCCCAGCGCCTGACCGAGGACAAGCACTGGGGGCAACTGTGAGACGGCCGGGAACCGTCTTCCGGGAGACCAGCGCACAGCCGCGCACCGAATCCGTGCCGTTCTCCCATCTCTCCCTGGAACTCGGCCACTTGTACATGGAGGACTTCGCCGAGGGCCCCGCCCGGCTGCGCCGCCACTTCGCGGCCGTACGGCCCTGGGTGGACGCCGCCCGCGCCGCCGTCGGCCCGCTGCCGGCCGGCAAACGGCCCAGGATCAGCACCTGCTTCCTCATCGACGACTACTTCAGCCGGCTGTCCACCCCCGCCGAACTCATACCGCCGCTGCTTCAGGCCGCCGCCGAGGCCGGCCTGAGCATCGACTACCTGGCCCGCGAGTCCGGCTGCGCCGTCGCCGAACCAGGCGACCGCGACCGGGCCGAACTCGCCGAGGCCGTCCTGCACCGGCTGGTGGAATCCCCGCCGCCCGGCAGCAACGGCTTCCGCCCGCCCGTCAGCCGCACCGGCTGGCTCACCAACGGCCGGCGCACCCCCTCCCACCGCACCTCCGCCGCCCTGGACGCCACCGGCGCCGTCTGGGAACCGCCCAGCGAGACCGGCGCCCGCGGCCACTCCGTGTTCGTCGACGTCGAACTGTGGAGCGGACCCGAGGAGGAACGCCTCTGGTCCTGCGCCTTCCTCGCCTCCGTCTGGCAACTGGTCCGGCTCGGCCTGCTGCGCCACGACGGCCGGGCCGTGCTCACCCCGGCCCCCTGGGACGCCAAGGAGTTCCCCGCCGAGTGGGACGCCCTGCCGCCCGTGGTGCGCCTCAACCCCCTCGCCGCGCCGTTCACCGCGTACGCCACCTGCAGCGTCCTCCCGGCCCGCTTCCTGCCCGTCGAGCACGCCGTACGCGTCGTCCTCGACCAGGTCCACGTCGAGGCCGAGGCGTTACGGCAGATCGCCGAACGGTCCGCAGCCGAGGGCATGCCCGTCCCCGCGGGCATCGTGGACCGCACCTCCTACGTCTTCCCGCCGGGGCTGTGACATGAGCGGGCCGCAGGAGGAGTCCGAGGAGTTCAGAGAGACGGAGACGGTCCTCGCCTGCGGGGAGGTCCGCACCTGCCTGCTGCCCACCCGGGACGCGGTCGACGAGCAGGTCGCCGAACGGCTGCTGAGGCTGCGCGCCGACGAACGCGTCCGGCTCTCCCGGCGCCCCAACCGGCACGCCGTCTCCCCGGACATCCTCACCGGCGTCGACTGCCGGCTGCCCACCGCGGGCGGCGCCAAGATCCGGGCCGTCGGCACCGTGACCGCCCGCGCCGCGCTCGTCGAGGGCCGGGTGCTCCAGGCCACCGCCCACTTCGCCGCCCCCGCCGACGGCCCCGACCGGCGCCGGCCCTGGGGCTACTACCTGGTCCGCCCCGGTGTCCTCGTCCCCGTCGGCCGACTCTCCCGGCAGGCCGTCGTCAAAGGCTTCCTGACGGGACACCAGCAGGACGAGCTGGACGTCGGCTCGGTCGCCGAAAGCCTCCTCGCGCGGATCTCCCGCCAGCACCGGCTGCTCGACTACGACACCCCGCTCAACACCACCGACACCAGCCTGCGCTGGGCCGCCTTACCGGCCGCCGACGGTGAGGCGGCCGCCCCGCACTTCACCGTCGCCGACGACGGCCGACGCGTCGTCGAACTGCGGCTGCCCCGCGGGACCTCACCCGCCGCGGCGGCCGCGCTCTGCGAGGACCTCGCCCTGCACGACTGGCTGCTCACCACCGTCGCCGACAAGCTCGACGGCCTGCGGCTCGGCTCCGCCGACGGCCGCGCCGCACTCAAGGTGCTGCGCCCGCTCGTCGACCACCTGCTGCACCTGTGGATGCCGCAGGCGCGTGTCGACCGCACCCTGAACGCCCTGTGGCAGGAACTGGAGGAGACACCGGGATTCAGCAGACAGTGGACGAGCCTGGCCCAGCGCATCCGGGACCAGCTAGCCGTCCAGCTCCTCACCCGGAGCGACGCGCTGACCCCGTCCTGACCGCGGCACCACAGCACCTGTCCGAGCACGACTCGACGCACAACCTGACGCATGATCCCAACGGGGGGAGAAAGAGAGATGAGCGCACCGACGAACTCGTACTTCCGAAGCGGCCAGCAGCGGCGGTCCGACAACGACAGCGCACGTCAGCTCACGCTGAAACTCCTGGTCACCGTAGTGGTGGGCGGAGTGGTCTATGTACTCACCAACGTCCTGCTGCCGAAGGAGGAAGGGCCCTGGCAGCTGGTCCTGTCCGTGCTGTGCGGCGGCACGGTCCTGATCGTCCAGTTCATGGCGTCGTTCGTGAACCAGCTCAGCGAACTCAAGGACGTCGTGGAGAAGCGGTTCGCCGACATAGGCGAGGCCACGAAACTCTTCAACGAGGTGGAGAAGCTGCGCGGCGACGGGGTGCCCCGGCTCGCCGAGCACGCCACCAAGGTCGTCTCCATGGGGCCCGACATCCTGCACGAGTTCGCGCACGAGGAGATCAACCGCCTCGCCGCGCAGATGGAGGACCTCACCAACCTCAGCGCCGAGACGCCGGGCGAGAACCACGACTGGCTGATGACGCTCACCAAGTGCACCAGAAGCAGCATCGACGCCATCAGCACCAGCGTCGTCGACGACGGCTTCTGGTCCACCGAACCCGCGAGCCGCTATCTCACCGCCCAGCGCGAGGCGATCCTCGAACGGGGCGTCAGCGTACGGCGGTTGTTCATCGTCAAGGAGAGCCAGGAGCGCTCAGCGCTCGCCCCGATCTGCGAAGAGCAGCGCCAGATCGGCATCCAGGTCCGGGTGGTGGTCCTGGAACACCTCCCGGCGCATCTGCGGCGCGGCAAGATGATCGACTGGATCGTCTTCGACGAGGCACTGACCTACGAGATCCACGCCGACCAGCTCAGCGTGAACTCCTCGACCACGGTGAACGCCCGCGCGGACGAGGTCCAGCCGCTGATCCGGCGCTTCAACCAGCTGTGGGACGCCTCCGCGGAGATCTCCCCCAACGGCACGCCCGACACCGTGCCCGTGCTGACCCCGGGGGCCGACCCGGACGGCGACTGACGCACCGTCCGGGCCCGCCCCCGGGCGGTGCCCGGCGGTGCCTCAGCCGAGCGTCGCCGCCAGCAGCCTCGCCGTCTCCACGATCAGATCGTGGTCGTAGGCCGCGTCCCGCTCCGGCGCGGTCACCTGGACCACCAGCACGACGGGCGTGCCGTCGGGGGTCCAGGCGATCCCGGCGTCGTTGTTGGCGCCGTACCAGCCGCCGCCGGTCTTGTCGGCGAGCGTCCAGGTGGGCGGCAGCCCGGCGCGGAAGCGGTTGTCGCTGGTGCGGTTGGCGAGCATCCAGTCCGTCAGCCGCCGCCGGTCGTGCGCCGCCAGCTCGTCGCCCAGCACCAGCCGGGCGTAGGAGCGGCCGATCGCGTACGGCGTGGTGGTGTCCGTCACCCGCCACGGCTCGGCCGAGTTCAGCTCCGGCTCCCACCGGTCGAGCCGGGTGGACCGGTCCCCGATCGACCGGGCGAAGCGGGTGACGGCGGCCGGGCCGCCCAGCTCGCGCAGCAGCAGGTTGGCGGCCGTGTTGTCGCTGCGGCGGATCGCCGCGTCGCACAGCTCGGCGACGGTCATGCCGTCGGCCACGTGGTCCTTGGTGACGGGCGAGTTCTCCACCAGGTCGTCGTCGGTGAAGTGGATGCGGCGGGCCAGGACCTCGCCGTCCCGGTCCAGGTCGCGCAGGACGGCGGCGACCGCGAGGACCTTGAACAGGGAGCAGACCGGGAAGCGTTCGGCGGCCCGGTGGCGCACGGAACGCCGGGTGCGCACGTTGTACGCGAAGACGCCGAGGCGGGCGCCGTGCGCCTCCTCCAGGGCCCGCAGGCGGGCGCTGACGGGATCGGTGCCTTCGGCGGCACGGGCGGCGGCCTGACCGGCGCCCAGCAGGGAGGCCGCGGTCACGGCGCCCGCGGTGGTGAGCAGGGTACGGCGGTTCGTCGAGCCTGGGATGGTTCTCTCCGTCCGTCGGTGACTGGGTCAGAGAACCCCGGTGGTCTCCGGAGCCCCCTCCTTGATCACGGACGCCCCGTCCGGCCGCACGGTTGCGAGCGAAGGTTCGTGCCCGCCGCCCTCCCCGCGTAGGCGAGAATGGCGGCATGAGTCTGTTCCGTGACGACGGCATCGTGCTGCGCACCCAGAAGCTGGGCGAGGCGGACCGGATCATCACGCTCCTCACCCGCGGTCATGGCCGGGTGCGGGCCGTGGCTCGTGGGGTGCGGCGGACCAAGTCGAAGTTCGGGGCCCGGCTGGAGCCGTTCTCGCATGTGGACGTGCAGTTCTTCGCGCGGGGGAGCGAGCTGATCGGGCGCGGGCTGCCGCTGTGCACGCAGAGCGAGACCATCGCGCCGTACGGCGGTGGCATCGTCACCGACTACGCCCGTTACACCGCCGGCACGGCCATGCTGGAGACCGCCGAGCGGTTCACCGACCACGAGGGCGAACCGGCCGTGCAGCAGTACCTGCTGCTCGTCGGCGCCCTGCGCACCCTCGCCCGCGGCGAGCACGCCCCCCACCTGGTGCTGGACGCCTTCCTGCTGCGCTCCCTCGCCGTCAACGGCTACGCGCCCAGCTTCGGTGACTGCGCGAAGTGCGGCATGCCCGGCCCGAACCGGTTCTTCTCCGTCGCCTCCGGCGGTTCCGTCTGCGCGGACTGCCGGGTGCCCGGCAGCGTCGTACCCTCGCCGGAGGCCCTGGTCCTGCTGGGCGCGCTGCTCACGGGAGACTGGGAGACGGCGGACGCCTGCGAGGCGCGGCACGTCCGGGAGGGCAGCGGGCTGGTGTCCGCCTACCTGCACTGGCACCTGGAGCGCGGGCTGCGCTCCCTGCGGTACGTCGAGAAGTAGCCGAGAAGCAGAAACAAGCCGAAACACACGAGGAGACGAGAAGCACATGGTCGTACGCGGGTTCTTGGGGCGACAGCGTCGGGAGTACAAGGCGCCGGAGCCGCACCCGTCCGGCGCCCGCGCGCCGAAGCTCCCCGGCGAGCTGGTCCCCGAGCATGTGGCGATCGTCATGGACGGCAACGGCCGCTGGGCGAAGGAGCGGGGCCTGCCCCGCACCGAGGGCCACAAGGTGGGCGCCGAGCGGGTGCTGGACGTCCTCCAGGGCGGCCTGGAGATCGGTGTGCGGAACATCTCCCTGTACGCCTTCTCCACCGAGAACTGGAAGCGCTCGCCCGACGAGGTGCGCTTCCTGATGAACTTCAACCGCGACTTCATCCGCAAGACCCGCGACCAGCTCGACGAGCTGGGCATCCGGGTGCGCTGGGTGGGCCGTATGCCCAAGCTGTGGAAGTCGGTCGCCAAGGAGCTGCAGATCGCCCAGGAGCAGACGAAGGACAACAACCGTCTCACCCTGTACTTCTGCATGAACTACGGCGGGCGCGCGGAGATCGCCGACGCGGCGATGGCTCTCGCGGAGGACGTGAAGGCCGGCCGTCTCGACCCGTCGAAGGTCAACGAGAAGACGCTGCAGAAGTACATGTACTACCCGGACATGCCGGACGTGGACCTGTTCCTGCGCCCGAGCGGCGAGCAGCGCACGTCCAACTACCTGCTGTGGCAGAGCGCCTACGCGGAGATGGTCTTCCAGGACGTCCTGTGGCCGGACTTCGACCGCCGCGACCTGTGGCGGGCCTGCCTGGAGTTCGCCTCCCGGGACCGCCGCTTCGGCGGTGCGATCCCCAACGAGGAGCTGCTGGCCATGGAGGGCAGGCAGGAGTAGTCAGGAGTAGTACAGCCCGTCCCGAGCCCGTCCCGCATGAACGGGGGTCTGGGGGCGGAGCCCCCAGGCAGTCCCGGCGACCCACCCGCACGAGACCCCGCTCAGCCGCCGGAGGCAGTCGCGCAGTCGGAGCAGGTGCCGAAGATCTCCACCGTGTGCGCCACGTTCACGAACCCGTGTTCCGCGGCGATGGCCTCCGCCCACTTCTCGACGGCCGGGCCCTCGACCTCGACCGCCTTGCCGCAGGCGCGGCAGACGAGGTGGTGGTGGTGTTCGCCGGTGGAGCAGCGGCGGTAGACGGACTCGCCGTCGGAGGTGCGCAGCACGTCGACCTCGCCGGCGTCGGCGAGGGTCTGCAGGGTGCGGTAGACCGTGGTCAGCCCGACGGAGTCGCCCTTGTGCTTGAGCATGTCGTGGAGATCCTGAGCGCTGCGGAACTCGTCGACCTCGTCGAGCGCCGCGGCCACGGCGGCACGCTGCCGGGTGGCTCGGCCCTTCACGGGCGATCCAGCGGTGGTCACCGTTTCCTCCTCACGTCTGCGCTTTGCCGGGCCATTGTGCCAGTCCGGACCGGGCGTGGTCAGACGCCGTCTCAGTCACCGGTTCCGCGGGTGGCCGGAATCGAGCACTCCGCCGGATCTCCGACGGGTTGCGCGGCGGCTGCCGCGCGGGCGCGGCGCCGGGCCAGCGGGGTGGCCAGTGCGGTCAGCAGGACGAACGCGCCGATGGTCAGCAGCACGATCGTCGCGCCGGGCGGAACGTCCTGGTAGTACGACGTGACCGTGCCGCCGATGGTCACGCTGACGCCGATCGCGACGGAGATGGCGAAGGTCGCCGCGAAGCTGCGGCTGAGCTGCTGGGCCGCGGCCACCGGCACCACCATCAGCGCCGACACCAGCAGCAGGCCGACCACGCGCATGGCGACGGTCACGGTGACCGCCGCGGTGATCGCCGTCAGCAGGTTCAGGGCGCGCACCGGGAGCCCGGTGACCCGAGCGAACTCCTCGTCCTGGCTGACGGCGAACAGTTGCCGGCGCAGTCCGACGGTGACGAGGATTACGAAGGCCGCGAGGATGCAGATCGCGGAGACGTCCGACTCGGACACCGTCGACAGCGAGCCGAAGAGGTACGAGGTCAGGTTGGCGTTGGAGCCGGTCGGCGCGAGGTTGATGAACATCACGCCGCCGGCCATGCCGCCGTAGAAGAGCATGGCGAGGGCGATGTCGCCGCGGGTCCTGCCGTACCAGCGGATCAGTTCCATGAGGACGGCGCCGAGGACGGAGACGGCGGTGGCCATCCAGACCGGGGACCAGGACAGCAGGAAGCCGAGGCCGACGCCGGTCATCGCGACGTGCCCGATGCCGTCGCCCATGAGGGCCTGGCGGCGCTGGACGAGGTAGATGCCGACGGCGGGCGCGGTGATGCCGACCAGGACGGCGGCGAGCAGCGCCCGCTGCATGAAGGCGTAGTCGAGGATGTCCATCAGCTCAGCAGTCCCGTGCGGATCGGTTCGGCGCCCGCCGGAGCGTGCGGGTGTACGTGGTCGTGGCCGGGCAGCGCGTGCTGGCCGACGGCGCGCGGCGGCGGGCCGTCGTGCGTGACGCAGCCGTCGCGCAGGACGACCGCCCGGTCGATGAGGGGCTCCAGGGGGCCCAGTTCGTGCAGGACGAGCAGGACGGTGGTGCCCTGGGCGACCTGCTCGCGCAGGGTCTCGGCCAGCACCTCCTGGCTGGCCAGGTCGACGCCCGCCATGGGCTCGTCCATGATCAGCAGCTCGGGTTCGGCGGCGAGGGCGCGGGCGATCAGCACCCGCTGGTGCTGGCCGCCGGAGAGGGCGTCGACGGATTCCTTGGCGCGGTCGGCCATGCGGACCAGCTCCAGCGCACGGCGTACGGCCTGGTGGTCGGCCTTGCGCAGGACGCCGAAGCGGGCCCGGGACAGCCGCCCGGCGGAGACGACCTCGGTGACGGTGGCGGGGACGCCGCCCGCGGCCGTGGTGCGCTGCGGTACGTAGCCGAGGCGCCCCCAGTCCTTGAAGTGCCGCCGGTCGGTGCCGAACAGCTCGATCCGCCCGGCGCTGAGGGGCACCTGGCCGATGATGCCGCGTACGGCGGTCGACTTGCCGGAGCCGTTGGCGCCGAGCAGGGCGACGACCTCACCGCGGTGCACGGTGAGGTCGATGCCGCGCAGGACGGGGCGTGAGCCCAGCTCGGCGCGGACACCGCGCAGCGATATGACAGTCTCGGATATGACGGTCTCGCTCTTGGTGTCCATCACGCCCTCCGTGAAGCTCATGTGGTTCCCAGGGCCGTCTGCAGGGCCTTGAGGTTCGCCTTCTGGACCGCGATGTAGTCGGTGCCGCGGGACTTCTTCGTGATGCCCTCGATGGGGTCGAGGACGTCCGTCCTGAGGTTCGCGTCACCGGCGATGGTCTTGGCGGTCTTGTCGCTGACGAGCGTCTCGTAGAACACGGTGGTGACGCCGTCGGCCTTGGCCATCTTCTCAAGTTCCTTGACGCGCGCGGCGCTGGGCTCCGACTCGGGGTCGAGGCCGCTGATGGCCTCCTCGGTCAGGCCGTAGCGCTCGGCGAGGTAGCCGAAGGCGGCGTGCGTGGTGATGAAGACCTTGGTCTTGGTGCCGGCCAGGCCGTTCTTGAACTCGGTGTCGAGGGCGCCGAGCTTGGCGACCAGGTCGGCGGTGTTCTTCCTGTAGTCGGCCGCGTGGTCCGGGTCGGCCTTCTCGAAGGCCTTGCCGACGCCCTCGGCGACCTCGGCGTACTTCACCGGGTCGAGCCAGATGTGGGGGTCCTTGCCGCCCTCTTCCTCGTGCCCGTGCTCGTCCTCGGCCGCGTGTTCGTCCTCGTGCTCGGCCGCGTGGCCGCCGACCTCGGTGCCGTGCTCCTCCAGCGTGGTGAGGGTCGCGGCGTCGATCTTCGTCTTGATCCCGGACTGGGTGACGGCCTCGTCGACGGAGGGCTGCAGGCCCTTGAGGTAGAGGGCCGCGTCGGACTTCTCCAGCTGGGTGCGCTGCTGGGCGCTGATCTCCAGGTCGTGCGGTTCCTGGCCGGGCTCGGTGAGGCTGGTGACGCTCACGTGGTCGCCGCCGATCTGCTCGGCGAGGTAGGCCATCGGGTAGAACGACGCGACGACGTCGAACTTGTCCGTGCCGCCGGCGGCCGCGCTGTCGGTCGAGCAGGCGGAGAGGGTCCCGAGGCCGAGGGCGGTGACGGCCGCGATGGCTGCCCCGGATATGTGGTGTCGTCGTACGTTCATGACAGTCATTTTCAACAAATATGGAAACCGTTGTCAACAAAGCCGGGGGTAAGGACTGAGGTAAGGACTGGGTAAGGGCACCCGGCGGTCTCGGAGGGGCCGTGGGCGGGCACCGATTTGGTTGAGGGGGAGGCCTCGCCGGTACCCTGAGTCAATTCGCTGGAAGCATCTCGCTTCGTCGCCCGTCGTCGTTATGAAGAGAGCACCGTGGCCGCCGACAAGATCGACACCATCGTCAGCCTGAGCAAGCGCCGTGGCTTCGTATTCCCTTGTAGTGAGATCTACGGTGGCCAGAAGGCCGCCTGGGACTACGGACCGCTGGGTGTCGAGCTCAAGGAGAACCTGAAGCGCCAGTGGTGGCGCTACATGGTGACGTCGCGCGAGGACGTGGTCGGTATCGACTCGTCCGTCATCCTGGCCCCCGAGGTCTGGGTCGCGTCCGGCCACGTCGCCACCTTCTCCGACCCGCTCACCGAGTGCACCTCCTGCCACAAGCGGTTCCGCGCGGACCACTTGGAAGAGGCCTACGAGGCCAAGCACAACCGCCCGCCGGAGAACGGCCTGGCCGATGTGAACTGCCCCTTCTGCGGCAACAAGGGCCAGTTCACCGAGCCCAAGCAGTTCTCGGGTCTGCTCTCCACCCACCTCGGCCCGACGCAGGACACCGGCTCCATCGCCTACCTGCGCCCCGAGACCGCCCAGGGTATCTTCACCAACTTCGCCCAGGTACAGACTACTTCGCGCCGCAAGCCGCCGTTCGGTATCGCCCAGATGGGCAAGTCCTTCCGCAACGAGATCACGCCCGGCAACTTCATCTTCCGCACCCGCGAGTTCGAGCAGATGGAGATGGAGTTCTTCGTCAAGCCGGGCGAGGACGAGACGTGGCAGGAGTACTGGATGGAGCAGCGCTGGAACTGGTACACCGGTCTCGGCCTGCGCGAGGAGAACATGCGGTGGTACGACCACCCCAAGGAGAAGCTCTCCCACTACTCCAAGCGCACCGCTGACATCGAGTACCGCTTCCAGTTCGGCGGCAACGAGTGGGGCGAGCTGGAGGGTGTGGCCAACCGCACCGACTTCGACCTCTCCGCCCACTCCAAGGCCTCCGGCCAGGACCTCTCCTACTTCGACCAGGAGGCCGGCGAGCGCTACACGCCGTACGTCATCGAGCCCGCGGCCGGTGTCGGCCGCGCGATGCTGGCGTTCCTGCTCGACGCGTACTTCGAGGACGAGGCGCCCAACGCCAAGGGCAAGCTGGAGAAGCGCACGGTCCTGCGCCTCGACCACCGGCTCGCCCCGGTGAAGGTCGCCGTCCTTCCGCTGTCCCGCAACCCGGAGCTGTCACCCAAGGCCAAGGGCCTCGCCCAGGCGCTGCGGCAGAACTGGAACATCGACTTCGACGACGCCGGCGCGATCGGCCGCCGCTACCGCCGCCAGGACGAGATCGGTACGCCGTACTGCGTCACGGTCGACTTCGACACCCTGGACGACAACGCGGTGACCGTGCGCGAGCGTGACTCGATGAAGCAGGAGCGCGTGTCCCTCGACCAGATCGAGGGCTACCTGGCCGCCCGCCTGATCGGCGCGTAACGCTCCACCGGGCAGGGCGCGAGGCTGAGGAAGGCCGGCGGGAGACGTCACGTCTCCCGCCGGCCTTCCGCTGTGTGTGCGCGGTCCGCATGTCAGGGCCGGTGGCCTTGCCGCCGGTACCCGCTCAGCAGCACGTTGGCGTCCGTCTCCGCGCTGTGGTCGCGCGTGGCGCGTGCCTGGGCCCGTCGGGTCGCCAGGTGCAGGCAGTCGGCGCAGCCGGGAGCCGGCGCGGGCGGGCGCGGGGCGCTGACGCCGACGAGGAACGGCACGTGCACGTCGGTGCGGGCGCGCTGATGCGCCGCGTGGACGCCGGCGCTCAGCCTCTCCTGGGCGGTGGCCGGGCGCAGCGCGGTGGGGTCGGCCGGCCGTTCCCTTCCGCCGCCGGCCGCAGCATCGCGTACGGGCCGGACCGGTCCTGGTACTCGCCGATCCTGTCTTGGCGGAGTCATGGAGGAGGGCACCTGGCTCGTGGGGCATGTCGTTCCCCGTCCGGGACAGCAAGGACCCCACGCGGGGTGCGCTCGTCTTCGACGCGGCGGCCCGGAGCTGCTTCGTCGCCGCCGTGAAGCAGGTCTAGGGCGTGTTTCGAAAGTAGCGTCGTCTGCCCGAAGGGCAGGCCGGGCGGCGTCTGGTGCGTGCGATCGCAAGGCGGAGGGTCGTCCCGATACTGGTTGTATCGGGATGATCCCGACAACGCGGCGAGCGTGCGTGCCAGGCGTCGCCCGGCAGGCGGGACTTTCGAAACACGCCCTAGGCGCCCGTCGGGTCCACCGTCGCCTGGTGGGCCTGCGCCAGGTGCTCCTGCGCCTTCAGCCAGGGCAGGAACTGCGCCCCCTGGCGCCAGCCGCACGTGTCGCAGCTGATCGTGCGCTGGAGTCCGGCCCGCTGGACCCGCACGACGTGCTCGCGCCCGTGCTGGTCCCACCGGCTCACCTTGCTCGCGTTGATCTCCAACATGCTGCCTCCAGGCCGCGCCGGCCCAGGACCGGACCGACGCAGCAAGGAGTGTGCAGCATGACCGACCTCAACGGGGAACCCACCCCTGTGAATTGCCCGACCCGCCCTGGGGGATCCAGGTGATCGTCCGAGAGGTGCGATCGGCCCGGCCGGACCGGGAGCGGACCCCCGACCAGGAGAAACCGAGGACTGGCGGGCACATCCGCGGATGAGTGTGCGCGGTGCGGGAACTCGGTCTGCCGGAGAGTGGGGCCGATTCCGAGGAGTGAGGGTCATGACCGAGACCGAGACCGAGACCGGGCGGAAGTCGAACTCGACGCAGGATCTCCCACAGCCGCTGCGCGCGGCGGCCTCGGTACTGAGCAAGGTGCCCGAGGCGGTGAGCAGGGTGCCCGAGGCTGTGAGCAAGGTGCCCGAGGCTGTGAGCAAGGTGCCCGGCGCCGGCACGGTCGGCCGGGCCGCCGAGGGCGCGCTCGACAAGGTCGGCGCGGTGTCCCCGCGCGGACGACGGCTCGCCGTCTACACCGGTGCGGGAGTGCTCGGCGTCGCGGGGGTCGTGGAGTGGCCGGTCGCCGTCGCCGGTGCGGCAGTGGCCTGGCTGACCCAGCCCCGGCCGCATCAGCGGACGGAAGCCGGGGCGGAGCACGGCACAGCGCGGCGTACGGACGGCGGTGCTGCCGCGGGTGATGCGGGTGACGCCTCCGCGACGCCGCCCACGCCGAAGGTGCTCGCCACCGCACCCGCCAGGCCGTCGGCGGCCGAGCGGGCGGCACAGGGCACGCCGGCGGAACGTACGGCGGCACCGGCCACCCCCTCCGACAGGCTGCCCTCGCACCATGCGGCGGCGCCGCAGCGGGCCGGACGAGGCGCTGAGGGCCAGTGATGGCCACAGGACTCCTCACCCGCCCGACGGCGGCGGCCGCCGGCCTGGTCATGGCCGGCCCGCGCCTGCTCGCCCGCGGCACGGCCCCGGCGGTGGGCGCCGCCGCGGGCGCGGTCGCGGGCACGGCCAGGGCCGGAGTGCGGGCCGCGGATTCGGCGGTGCGCCTGGCCAGAGCCACCCGCGCCGCCCTCCCGGGCACCTCCGCCCACTGGCGCGCCGGCACCCGCGTCCACCTGGCCCTCCGGGAGGCCGGCCCGCGGGAACCGGGCCGGCCGGACGCCGAGGCCACGCCGCAGATGTCCACCCCGCACACGCCCACCCAGCACCCCCTCGGACGCCGCGCCCGTCACCTGGCCGCCGCCCTCGCCGAGCACCCGGACGTCGCCCTCGCCTACTGGGACAGCGGGCTGGCCCGGCTGGTCGTGGTGGCCGTCGAGGCGTCCGTGAGCGACAGTGTCGTCGAGCGGGCGGAGGCGCTCGCCGAGCGGCACGGACTGGTCCCGGCCGGGGACGACGTGGAGGACCTCGGGCACCCCGGTGACCCCGCCTCCGTGCGGACCGCCGCCGAGACGCTCGCCGCCGACACGGTGGGGGCCGTGGCCGCGCTGGTGGGGTCCGCGATGCGGCTGCCGGCGTCGCCGCGGCTGGTGACCGCCGTGGTCACGCTGCTGCGCGAGAACCCGCGCTTCCGGTCCTGGCTGCGGGCCCGCCTCGGCAACGCCCGCATGGAGGTCCTGCTCGCCGTGGCCAACGCGGCCGTGCACGGCGCCGGACATTCCCCGACCTCGCTGGTGCTCGACGGCGCGCTGCGCGTCGGCCAGCTCGCCGAGGCGGTGGCGCGGACGGCCGCCTTCGAGACCGTGCACGACGACCTGTGCGCGCCCGACCGGCACAGCGTGCCCGCGGATCCGTCCGCACGACCGCCGCTGCGCACCTCCCCGGCCCAGGAGTACGCCGCCCACGCCTCGGCCGGCAGTGTCCTCGGCGCGATGGCGGCGCTGCTGGTCAAGCACGACGTCGCGGAGTCGGCGGAGGCGGTCCTCGCCGGTTCGCCGAAGGCGGCGCGCTACGGGCCCGCCGCCTTCCACGCCGTCCTGAGCGGCGCCCTGTCCCGCGAGGGCGTGCTGGTGCGCGACCCGGAGCGGCTGCGGCAGCTGGAAATGGCCGGGACGGTCGTCCTGCATCCCAGCGCACTCAGGAAGCCCGGCGCGGGCGCCGACCCCTGGACCGAACCCGTCCTGGACGCGGCCCGCCGGGCCGGCCTGCGCGTCGTGGTCGTCGACGATCCGGCACTGGCCGACTTCACCGGCCTGGCCGACCAGGTCGTGGGCGCCGACCGCCCGTTGAGCGAGGTCGTCGACAGCCTGCGCGGCGAGGGCGGGGGCGGGGTCGTCACCGTCGCCCGGTCCCGCGCGCACGGCGACGCGGACGTCACCGCCGGACTCCTGCGCGGTGACGTGGCGCTCGCCCTCACCGACGAGGACGGCCAGGTGGTGTGGGGCGCGGACGTGCTCGCCCGGCGCGGCCTGGCGGACGTGTGGCGGCTGCTGACCGCCGTACCGGCCGCCCGCCGCGTCGGCGGCCGGTCGCAGACCCTGGCCCGGTCCGGCGCCGCGCTGTCCGGCCTCCTCGTGGCCGTCGGCGAGTCCCGCGGGCGCCCGGGTTCCCCGCTGCCCGGCCTGCGGCACGCACCCGTCGACGCGGCCGCCGCGGCGGCCGCGTCGACGGGTGCGTGCCGCAGGCCGGGCAGCGGGGAACCCGGGCGCCCGCGGGACTCGCCGACGGCCACGAGGAGGCCGGACAGCGCGGCGCCGGACCGGGCCAGGGTCTGCGACCGGCCGCCGACGCGGCGGGCGGCCGGTACGGCGGTCAGCAGCCGCCACACGTCCGCCAGGCCGCGCCGGGCGAGCACGTCCGCGCCCCACACCACCTGGCCGTCCTCGTCGGTGAGGGCGAGCGCCACGTCACCGCGCAGGAGTCCGGCGGTGACGTCCGCGTCGCCGTGCGCGCGGGACCGGGCGACGGTGACGACCCCGCCCCCGCCCTCGCCGCGCAGGCTGTCGACGACCTCGCTCAACGGGCGGTCGGCGCCCACGACCTGGTCGGCCAGGCCGGTGAAGTCGGCCAGTGCCGGATCGTCGACGACCACGACGCGCAGGCCGGCCCGGCGGGCCGCGTCCAGGACGGGTTCGGTCCAGGGGTCGGCGCCCGCGCCGGGCTTCCTGAGTGCGCTGGGATGCAGGACGACCGTCCCGGCCATTTCCAGCTGCCGCAGCCGCTCCGGGTCGCGCACCAGCACGCCCTCGCGGGACAGGGCGCCGCTCAGGACGGCGTGGAAGGCGGCGGGCCCGTAGCGCGCCGCCTTCGGCGAACCGGCGAGGACCGCCTCCGCCGACTCCGCGACGTCGTGCTTGACCAGCAGCGCCGCCATCGCGCCGAGGACACTGCCGGCCGAGGCGTGGGCGGCGTACTCCTGGGCCGGGGAGGTGCGCAGCGGCGGTCGTGCGGACGGATCCGCGGGCACGCTGTGCCGGTCGGGCGCGCACAGGTCGTCGTGCACGGTCTCGAAGGCGGCCGTCCGCGCCACCGCCTCGGCGAGCTGGCCGACGCGCAGCGCGCCGTCGAGCACCAGCGAGGTCGGGGAATGTCCGGCGCCGTGCACGGCCGCGTTGGCCACGGCGAGCAGGACCTCCATGCGGGCGTTGCCGAGGCGGGCCCGCAGCCAGGACCGGAAGCGCGGGTTCTCGCGCAGCAGCGTGACCACGGCGGTCACCAGCCGCGGCGACGCCGGCAGCCGCATCGCGGACCCCACCAGCGCGGCCACGGCCCCCACCGTGTCGGCGGCGAGCGTCTCGGCGGCGGTCCGCACGGAGGCGGGGTCACCGGGGTGCCCGAGGTCCTCCACGTCGTCCCCGGCCGGGACCAGTCCGTGCCGCTCGGCGAGCGCCTCCGCCCGCTCGACGACACTGTCGCTCACGGACGCCTCGACGGCCACCACGACCAGCCGGGCCAGCCCGCTGTCCCAGTAGGCGAGGGCGACGTCCGGGTGCTCGGCGAGGGCGGCGGCCAGGTGACGGGCGCGGCGTCCGAGGGGGTGCTGGGTGGGCGTGTGCGGGGTGGACATCTGCGGCGTGGCCTCGGCGTCCGGCCGGCCCGGTTCCCGCGGGCCGGCCTCCCGGAGGGCCAGGTGGACGCGGGTGCCGGCGCGCCAGTGGGCGGAGGTGCCCGGGAGGGCGGCGCGGGTGGCTCTGGCCAGGCGCACCGCCGAATCCGCGGCCCGCACTCCGGCCCTGGCCGTGCCCGCGACCGCGCCCGCGGCGGCGCCCACCGCCGGGGCCGTGCCGCGGGCGAGCAGGCGCGGGCCGGCCATGACCAGGCCGGCGGCCGCCGCCGTCGGGCGGGTGAGGAGTCCTGTGGCCATCACTGGCCCTCAGCGCCTCGTCCGGCCCGCTGCGGCGCCGCCGCATGGTGCGAGGGCAGCCTGTCGGAGGGGGTGGCCGGTGCCGCCGTACGTTCCGCCGGCGTGCCCTGTGCCGCCCGCTCGGCCGCCGACGGCCTGGCGGGTGCGGTGGCGAGCACCTTCGGCGTGGGCGGCGTCGCGGAGGCGTCACCCGCATCACCCGCGGCAGCACCGCCGTCCGTACGCCGCGCTGTGCCGTGCTCCGCCCCGGCTTCCGTCCGCTGATGCGGCCGGGGCTGGGTCAGCCAGGCCACTGCCGCACCGGCGACGGCGACCGGCCACTCCACGACCCCCGCGACGCCGAGCACTCCCGCACCGGTGTAGACGGCGAGCCGTCGTCCGCGCGGGGACACCGCGCCGACCTTGTCGAGCGCGCCCTCGGCGGCCCGGCCGACCGTGCCGGCGCCGGGCACCTTGCTCACAGCCTCGGGCACCTTGCTCACAGCCTCGGGCACCCTGCTCACCGCCTCGGGCACCTTGCTCAGTACCGAGGCCGCCGCGCGCAGCGGCTGTGGGAGATCCTGCGTCGAGTTCGACTTCCGCCCGGTCTCGGTCTCGGTCTCGGTCATGACCCTCACTCCTCGGAATCGGCCCCACTCTCCGGCAGACCGAGTTCCCGCACCGCGCACACTCATCCGCGGATGTGCCCGCCAGTCCTCGGTTTCTCCTGGTCGGGGGTCCGCTCCCGGTCCGGCCGGGCCGATCGCACCTCTCGGACGATCACCTGGATCCCCCAGGGCGGGTCGGGCAATTCACAGGGGTGGGTTCCCCGTTGAGGTCGGTCATGCTGCACACTCCTTGCTGCGTCGGTCCGGTCCTGGGCCGGCGCGGCCTGGAGGCAGCATGTTGGAGATCAACGCGAGCAAGGTGAGCCGGTGGGACCAGCACGGGCGCGAGCACGTCGTGCGGGTCCAGCGGGCCGGACTCCAGCGCACGATCAGCTGCGACACGTGCGGCTGGCGCCAGGGGGCGCAGTTCCTGCCCTGGCTGAAGGCGCAGGAGCACCTGGCGCAGGCCCACCAGGCGACGGTGGACCCGACGGGCGCCTAGGGCGTGTTTCGAAAGTCCCGCCTGCCGGGCGACGCCTGGCACGCACGCTCGCCGCGTTGTCGGGATCATCCCGATACAACCAGTATCGGGACG
>NZ_JARGEF010000120.1:0-23203 GCF_033794725.1 Streptomyces sp. ID05-39B
AGACGACACTCGGGCCCTCAACCTGCCCAGCCTCAGCCCACAGCACGAAAACGGTCCACCGACTCCGTCGGCGGACCGTCACGCAAGATCGAGGTTAAGGCGCGAGCCCGCCGAGCATTACATGCTGATCCGGGTGGGCCGGAACAGAACTCGGGGCGTATGGGCGGTCCTCCGTCCGAGGCCGCCTGCGCACCCTTCGGTGAGGCTTGGTCAGCCGGCTTCCTCGGCGGGAGACGATCGGCGGGGAGATCGGGTGACTCGGAGGACATGTGCCTGATGGGGTTGGCACCGATCACCACCTCCGCCCCGTGCGGCGCCAACAAGGTCGTTCGGGCAGGGCCGAAAGCCCTGTGTGGCCCGCTGACGGTCATTCATGGAGCCCGATGACATCGGCTCCCTTGGGTTCGGCTGTGGAAGGCACCATGCTGCGGGTCGTTTTTGCGTGCAATGCCCGTTAGTTGGGATTCGCTGCCTCAGGCAAGGACGTGTCAGACGCATCGCGTGACGGACTCGTTCGAGCCGTTCTTGCGCCAGCTCCATGAAGAGGCAGCAGATGCGCATACCGACCGGATGCCAGCCGACCAGGAACTCTTCGGAGCACTCCTCTATCTCGCGACCTCGCGACCTCGCGCCCTCAGGACGTGAGCGTGCGTCGGGCATCAGCGATCGTGTCGGCGACGGGTTGTGGGAGTATCTCCGGCCCTGTGGCGCGGACCGGAGCGCTGGTCGCCGACACGGCCTGGGGGGTGACGAAACCGAGGGATCGGAGACGAATGCGGGAGGTCTTGCGGACCGAGACTTCGTGGTCAGTTACGAACAGCCGTCTGCCGCGGATCTGGACGGCGCTTCGTTCCTTCGCAGTTGGATGCTGACGGAGGGGGCTTCTGAAGCACTCAACGCATTCGCAGCGGGACGCCTGTATGTCGTGGACGTCATCTGGCTTGGATAGCGCCACGACCGCTCAGTGGCCCGAGGACGAAGGCTGGGCAACGGGTTCACGGCCGTCGCCGCCTCCCATGCTGCGCGGCTGACGGCCCAGAATTCGGGCCGGCTCGTCCGTGTGGCTCTGTTCACGAGAACCGACAGCAGATGTTCACCACTTCGGGAGGCACCTGGTAACCCCCGAAATCGAACTGCTTGAGCCTCGTGACATCGTCGTGACGCCTTCGCGGCAGGCGTCACAACACGTCAGGTGCACTCTTCCGGGCGGGATCCTTGTATGCCGGGTGATCAGGACCGCCGGCCGGGTCGGCGGCACGCAGCGCCGCTTCGACTCGGCGGTTTTTGGTCATGGATGCCGTGACGACCGTCATCGCCAGGAGGAGGACGGCGGCGGTGTAGAGCGGGGTGCGGATGTCGTAGGTGGTGGCCAGCCAGCCGCCGAGGAAGGCCCCGATGGGGGCGGCGCACATGGCCAGCATGCGGGAGGTGGAGGCGACCCGGCCCATGAGGTGGGCCGGGACGATGGCCTGCCGGAGGGAGGGTCCGAGCACCATCGTGGCGCCCATGCCGGCCCCGCAGACGGCGAGCGCCAGCCCGGCCACGTACGGGTTCGGGGCAGCGGCCAGGCCGAGGATGGCAAGCCCTTCGACTGCGGCCGTGCAGGTCAGCGCTGTGCCGGTGCCGAGTCGTCGGCCAAGGTAGGAGGCGATGCCTGCACCGAGCAGGCCGCCGGTGGCCTCCGCCGTGAGGAGCAGGCCGAAGCCGTGGGTGTCGATGCCGAGACGGTCGTGCGCGAAGAGGGCCAGAACGGTCTCCACGGCGAGGAATGCGACGTTCCCGACCGCCGGACGGAGCGCGAGCCCGAGCAGCAACCGGTTCCGGAAGACGTACGAGGCCCCGGCCCGCGTCTGCCGAAGCAGCGACTCGCGGACCTCCGGCACGGGCCGGGGCATGATGGGAAGCGACCGTACGAGCACTGCCGAGAGCATGAACGACACCGCGTCGGCGAACAGCGGAACCGCCCGCCCGAGCGCGAGCAGCGCACTGCCCGCAGGCGGCCCCGCGAAGCCGGACATGGCGGTCTGGGCTCCGCGCAAGCGAGAGTTGGCCCGCTCCAGGAGTGCAGGGTCGCGGCCGAGCAGATCCGGCAGATAGGCCGTGGCGGCCGTGTCGAAGAAGAGTCCGCCGAGGCCGAGCAGGAAGGCGACGGCCGCGAGCAGCGCAATGCTCAGCACGTCGAGCGCGGCCGCCGCCGCCGGTATCGCCAGCAGCACCGCACGCGCCGCGTCCGCGACCCACATCGTGCGCCGACGGTCCCAGCGGTCCACCAGCGCACCGCCGAGTACCCCGAAGAGCAGCCACGGCAGCGTCCCGGCGGCCGTGACGACGGCGAGCGCCATCGGATCCCGCGTCAAAGTCAACGCGAGCAGCGGCAGCGCGGCATGCGAGACCCCGTCACCGAGCGAGGACACCGTCTGCGCAGCCCACAGCCGTCCGAACCCGGTCGGCAACTTCCGAACGTCTGAGGTCACTTGGCGCCCCCCTCGGCCTGCTCGCGCGATGCTGGGTGGAACAGCGCGAAGACGAGTGACGCGTCCGGCAGCGACGGATCGGACAGCTCCCGGTACTCGTCCGCCAGTGCTTGCAGCCGCGCCCCCAGCTCCGTGAACTGCTCCTCGGTGAGCCGCAGATGCGCCATCCGTACGTGCCGCTCGCCATCCATCGGCGACGCCTCCAGGTCCGCCACCGCATGCCGCATCAGCACATCCGGCCCTCCCGCGCCCGGATCCGGCAGCACGATCGATCGTGCGGCCATCGCGTAGTACCGCTCGGTGACCCCCCGCACCTTCCGCGTCCGTACCACCTTCACCAAGCCCGCCCGCTCCAGCAGCCGCACGTGATAGCTGGAACTCCCCTTCGCAAGGCCCACCTGCTCGGCGATCTGCGTAATCGTCGCCGGCTCGAAGCGGAGCACGGCCATGATCCGGTGGCGCGTGAGATTGGAGACGGCGCGCAGTTGCTCGTTTGTGGTGACGTGAAACGTCTCGGGGAGATCATCGGTAGGCATACCAGCAATGGTCAACGATCCTTGACCATTGAGCAAGGGATTTCGCGCGGACCTCCAGAGCCTGCAGTCCGGCGCGCGAGACCTTTGGTCGAAGTCCCTCACCTGCTGCCGATTCGGGCATCTGTGGCAGATCGGACCAAGATCAATTGCAGAGGTCGATGATGTCCAGCTGTGCGTCGGGCCGGCAATGCGTGCAGGCCCGCAGTCCGCCGGCCAGGAGGCGGCGGACTTCGTCGCGGCCGACTGCCCGTCGGCGTTTGCCAGTCATGTAGCAGTTGCCGACGTGGACTGTTGTGCCTGACCGCTTGCCGTGAAGCATCGGACTGCAGGGGGCGAAGCCCACGGGGGAGAGGCCGGGGCGGGCGCGGTGCCAGCGTGCGAGGTGGCGCCACCGGCCGGAACGTCGCGGGCGACGCTGACGTCGGCTGCGTCCGGGGGGTGTGGAGCGTGGTCGGCGGAAGTGCCCCGCGAGAGCGCGGCTGGGAGTGGTCGGTCATGGGCCGTGCGACTTCTGCTCACCGCGACCGAGGACCGCACGGTCCACTTCCACCAGCTGCGCCGCGGCACCCCGGACCATCATGTCGGTCGGCTGGCCGAAGCCACTGCTCCGGCTGCCGTAGTGGATACTTCTGCTGCCGGTCGCGGTCCTGACGGCGGCAGGTGCCGCATACAGTATGCGAGGTTGACGAGGGCCGACCAGGTGGCCGGGCCCACGATGCCGTCGGCGACGAGATGACGATCAGTCTGGAAGGCGGCCACGGCCTCGGTGGTCCCCTGGCCGAAGACTCCGTCGGCGGCCACGGGGTGGCCGTGGGCGGTGAGCAGGCGATGGGCGGCCATCACCACAGGACCTCGGTCACCGGCACGGACGTTGACGATCAGGGCGTGCCAAGTGTCCGGGCCGATGATGCCGTCGTTGGCGAGGGAGTGGTCTCGCTGATAGGCGGTCACTTGTTCAGTCGTCGCGGGGCCGAAGACCGCGTCAGCGTCGCCACGGTACCCGTGGGCTGCGAGCAGGAGCTGAATCGCGGCGACAGTCTCGCCCTCGGCGCCGGACCTGACGAGGGGCCACGCACGGGGTCCGGTTCCGCGCTGGCGCGCCTCCATCCCGCGCGGCGCGGGAGGCGGGGTCTGTGTCGGGGCCACTCCGGCATCGCCTCCACGAAGCAGACGACGGACAGCTGGCCGACGGACGCGATACGCACGTCCTCGCCCTCGAAGTCACCTTCTCTGTCAAGTTCAGCGTGTTGAAGCTCCAGGGCCCTCCGGTCCGGACGGCCCGGAGGGCCGGACGAGTACGCCGAACCACTCCTGGTACGGGACGCGTCTTCCGCGGGGAGGACCTGCACGTCAAGGTCACCGCCCCGTCCGCGGGCAGCAGCGACGTCTGCGTGTGCACCGCCTGGTGACCCGGCCCGCGAGCCTGCCCGTCCTCGACGAGCCGACCAACCGCACCGCGCTCGACCTGGTCGAGGACTTTCAGGCGGCACTCGCGACGTACCCTGGCGCGGTAGTCATGGAAGCGCATCGGTCGCGAAGGCACGAGTCCGGCGAACGACCAGGGCGGCGCCGCTGGGTCATCGAGCGTACGCTGTCCTGGCTGTCCGGCTACCGCACAATCACCTCCGCCACGAGCCAAGTCCCCTCAGCCACCTGGCCTTTCGCGAACCCACCGCAACCTTGGGCTCTCGCAACAGACGCGTCCGCCTCAGGGCGTAGGAGACGGCCTTGATCGGTCTCGCACGCTGCGCCCGGCCTGCGGTGTGCTGCATCAGGGTGACCGGTCCGGCAGTATGACCTTGTGGCCCGCATCTTCGAAACCTCTGCCGGCGCCGCCGACCGGGCAGGCATCCGCTTGGCGGCGGCCGGCGCCGCGGTGGTGACCGTCGGCGCGGGGCTGGGCCTCAGGGCTGCGACAGCGGGGAACGTGGCCAAGTACGGCGGAGATGCGCTGTACACCGCTCTGTTGCTCGCGCTTGTCGTTCTGGTGGCGCCGCGGGTCACGCCCCTGATGGCCGCCGGAAGTGCGCTGGCCGTCAGTTGGGCAGTTGAGTTCCTACAGCTCAGCCAGGTGCCGGCAGAACTCTCGGAGCGCAGCACCCTCGCCCACCTCATTCTTGGATCTACCTTCAACGCACCCGACCTGTTCTGGTACGCAGTCGGCGCCTCGGCGGGCTGGCTCATCCACACTGCAGCGGGTTCCTTCTCCTCACGCCGTGGTACCAGGCGCGGTTGAGGCCACTACCTCGTAGGACTCCGTCATGCCTTCAAGGTCGGGCTCTTCCTGGGCAGGTTGGGCGTGGGGAAGCACACGCGGACCGGTAGAGCCGCCCCGCGGCGGGCCGCACCGCATGGTGCCGGCGACGGGCTCCAGGCAACCGAGGTCGTCGGTTGTACACCTCCGGCGGCTACGAGCCGTGCGCCGAGTCCTGCTACTGCCGCTTGCACGAGCTGATCCGCTGCTTCGGGAAGCGGCCGTAGCCGTCGGAGGTCCCCACCATCAGGGCCGGGTATCAGGCCGTCGTGGGCACGAGCCGCCACTGCTGGCAGTTGTTGTTCAGCCACGTCCACTGGCGTACGTCGGCGCCGTTGGCGGTGCCGCAGTTGGCGACGTCGGCGACCTTGCCGGTGGCGGCGTTGACAATCCGTACGTAGTCGCCGCCGGTGTAGACGAGCCGGGACTTCTGACAGTTGCTGTTGAGCCAGGACCACTGCCGGATGTCGGCGCCGTCGGCCGTGGAGCAGTCGGCGGTGTCCACGACCTTGCCGGTGGCCACGTTCACCAGGCGGCTGGTGTCGTCGGCCATGTCCTCGACGCGCCACTTCTGGTTGGCGCCGCCGTTACACGTCCACTGAAGGATGTTGGTGCCGTCGGCGGTGTTGCCGCCATTGACGTCGAGGCACTTGCCGCTGTTACGGTTGACGATGGTGTACGCGGTCGGGGTGGTCGCGGTCTCGCCCGAGGGGCCGGCCAGCGTCGTCCCCGTGGCGACCGGGGTGCCGAAGTTGGGCGTGCCGTCGGCGTTCCATGTGAACTTCTGCGCGCGGGTGGTACGGGCGTTGCCGCAACCGCCGTTGGCCGAGCTGTTGGCGTGGTAGACGATCCAGTTCTCGGTGCCGTCGGGCGAGGTGAAGAACCCGTTGTGGCCAGGCGCGTAAACCCCGGCCGCGTCGTTTCGCTGGAAGACCGGTGTCTGCTTCTTCGTCCAGGAGGCGAGGCTCAGCGGGTCGCTGCCGGTCAGCTCCAGCTGACCCAGTTTGTAGTCGGCCGTCCCGCAGGCACTGGCCGAGTAGGTCAGGAAGGTGCGCCCGTTGCGATACAGCGGCTCAGGGCCCTCGTTGACCGGGCCGCCCTGGGTCTCCCAGCTCAGGGTGGGGCTGGAGATGATCGTGAAGGGGCCGCTGAGCGTGTAGGGGTTGCTCAGCGGGGCGATGACCAGGCTCTGCGTACTCCCATTGATCTTGCCGCTGCCGAGCAGGTACAGCTTGTTGTCGTGCTTGAGGACACTGGCGTCGATCAGCCAGCCCTGCGCGGCGGCCGGGCCCGGAGTGAGGCTGGCGTCGGTGAGGATGTTCTTGTACGTGTATGTGCCCATAGGGTCGGTGCCCGCACTCTCCAGCACATGCGTGCGCTGGGTGTCGCAGCAGGCGGCGCCACTCTGCGCAGCCGAGTAGTACAGGTACCACTTACCGTCGAGGAAGTGAATCTCCGGCGCCCAGATGTTGCCGTTGCGGCCCGCGGTCGTATCCGACCAGATCTCCACGCTCGGGGCGGTACTCAGCCCGGCGAGAGTCGGGGACTTGCGCATGGTCAGCTTATTGGTGAACGAGGTCGTCACCAGGTAGTAGCTGCCGTCGTAGTACTCCAGCCAGGGATCAGCGCCCTTCTGTGACTTGACCGGGTTTGCGTACGGCTTGCCGTCGGCCGCGGTGGCGGGTTGCGTGGCGACGAGAGACAGGGACACGATCAGGGACAGCAGGGCTGCCCCGAGGATCGACCAGCGACGACTCGACCGTTGACTGTTCAGGGTGTGGTGCACGGGTGATCCTTCCGGCGGCTCGTCCAAGTGGCTCGCCCCAGCCGCTCGTTCGAGATGGCGAACATTGTGCGTAACTGCGGACGAAAGGTAGAGGTGGGTCCGGAGTGGCGTCAATGGGCAGGACGAGGTCGGTATCCCGAACGCCGCCGACCAGTCGAACATCCGCCCTCAGTCGTACTGAAATGCCAGGTCGGGCGCGCCCTGAAGCTGGAGATCGGCGGGTAGGAACACGAGCACCGCCAGCGCTCGGGACCGAGTGCGCTGCTCACCGGCGGAGCCGTGGGTGAACACCGAAGGTGCCCTCCTTCCGGATGTGGTCTGTCAAACGAGCGCTGTAAATGGGGTTGTTAAAGTTACTGACGTGCTGCGGAGAGGCAGCCGTCGAAGGTGATGTCGAAGGCGTTCAGTGCGGTTTTCCAGCGCATGGTCCAGCGGGCTTGTCCCTTGCCGGTGGGGTCCAGGGGCATGATCGCCATGTAGACGCACTTCAACGCGGCCTGCTCGTGGGGGAAGTGTCCGCGGGCCTTGACCGCCCCCGACGGATCCTGGCGTTGACGGATTCGATCGCGTTCGTCGTGCAGACGATGCGGCGGATCTCCGTGTCGAACCGGAGGAACGGCGTGAACTCCTCCCACGCGTTCTCCCAGAGCCGCACGATCGCCGGGCATTTCCTGCCCCAGGCGTCGGCGAACTCGGCGAACCGATCGAGTGCGGCCTCTTCGGTCGCCGCGGTGTAGACGGGCTTGAGGACACGCGCGATCTTGTCCCAGTCCTGGCGGGCGGCATAGCGGAATCCGGGGCGCAGCCAGTGCGTCGTCCTCACGCCGGGCATCGATGCCATGACCGCTGTACAGATCGTCGGCTGTCCCCGGTCCGGGACCCGGACGGCCACGACTTGCCGGTCATGACCGGCGTCTCGTGGCCGCCGGCGTAGGTGAGCCGCTCCTGCCCTGGTGGTTCGCTGCGCTGGTGCACCCCCGACGCCCGGGGAATCCGTGATTCCGTCGCTGTGCATTCCGTTCGGCCTGCCCACTTGCATCCCGATGGAATTATGGTCATGCTTCAATGGTCGACGGGTTGTTCAGGCACCTGATCCAAGGGGTTTCCCGCTTCCTGGGCCTCCTCCGACCGCCGACCCCCGGCTGCAGCCGCAGCCGCAGCCGCAGCCGGGAGCCCCGGGAACCGCTCTGCGCCCACCTGCGAGGAAGCAGAGGTCGGCGCACAGTGGCGGCAATCCTCACATCGAAGGGCACGACCGTGAAACGCGAAACACGAGGCAACATGGTGACGTCGTACAAGAACGCGCAGACCCGCACCGTCACCGCCGACGGAGTGACCTTCGCCTACCGCGACCTCGGCCCCCGGACCGGCATGCCGGTCATCTTCATCACCCACCTCGCCGCGGTCCTGGACAACTGGGACCCCCGGGTCGTCGACGGCATCGCCGCCAAGCACCGGGTGATCACGTTCGACAACAGGGGCGTGGGCGCCTCCACCGGCGTGACGCCGAAGACCATCGAGGAGATGGCCAAGGACGCCGTCACCTTCATCCGGGCGCTGGGCTTCGAGCAGGTCGACGTCCTCAGCTTCTCGATGGGCGCCATGATCGCCCAGGTGATCGCCGAGACCGATCCGCAGCTCATCCGCAGGCTGATCCTCGCGGGCACCGGTCCGGCCGGCGGCGAGGGCATCAAGAACGTGACCCGGATCTCGCACTACGACACCCTCCGGGCACTGCTCAGCCTTCAGGACGTGAAGCAGTTCCTCTTCTTCACCCGCACCGCGAACGGGCGCCGGGCCGGCAAGGAGTTCCTGGCCCGCCTGAAGGAGCGCACCAAGGACCGGGACAAGGCGATCCGCCTCACCTCCTACTTCTCCCAGCTCAAGGCCATCCACCGCTGGGGGCTGGCACGGCCGCAGGATCTGTCCGTCATCCAGCAGCCCGTGCTCGTCGCCAACGGTGACAACGACAGGATGGTTCCGACGTCGAACTCGTACGACATGGACCGGCGACTGCCGAACTCCGAGCTGGTGATCTACCCCGACGGCGGACACGGCGGCATCTTCCAGTACCACGAGCAGTTCGTGCCGACGGCTCTCCAGTTCTTCGGCCGGCCGTAGGGCCGCGGTGCGGTGTGCGTACCGGGCCAAGGACGCTGACTCAGAGCCGTGACGCCCAGCGGGCGTCACGGCTCTCGTCACGTGCTCGACGTAACTGACCTGCTCGCCTCTCGGCCCTGCGGCGCCGAGGCGGTTGTCGTGCGGGATGGCGATGAGGAGACCGGTCGACGTCCCGTTCGGGCACCAGGACCCAGGACGCAGGACCCAGGACCCAGGACCCAGGCCCAGGACCTGCGCTGCCGCTACGGGGTATGTCGAACGGGCGCAGAGTCGGCCGCCGTGCGAGCGCAGGACCCCCGCGCCGGCCGCTTCCGAGATCGCAGTTGCCCCGGGGACCACCCGCTCACGCGGCACCGGCGTCCCGGCCCGTGCCAGGTCATCCAGCCGGTGCTGACGTGCATCGCGCGATGGCGAGGGCGTTCTCGATTCCCTGCTCGAGGACCTCGTCGGAGAACCTTTGGTCGGAGAGCGCGCGGGACAGCTGCAGCGTTCCCACCGCCAGGGTGAAGAGCCCGACGGCCTGACCGCGGGCGGACTGCGGATCCTCGGGTGCCAGGCGGGCGGCGAACTCGTCCACGATGGCTTTGGCACCGTGGGTGTAGGCGTCCTTGGTTCCGTCACCGCAGCGGCCGATCTCGTCCAGCAGGGCGGCGTTCGGACAACCGTTGCCGGGGTTGTCCCGGTGCTCGGGCGACAGATACGAGCGGATGAGATCCTCGAGGCCCTCGCGGCCGGGCCGCAGCGTGCCGAACTGCTCCACCTGCGCGCGCAGCTGCTCGGCGACGACGTGAGCGACGAGGTCGTCCTTGGACTCGAAGTGGGCGTAGAAGGCCCCGTTGGTGAGTCCGGCGTCCGACATCAGCGTGGAGATGCCGGAGCCGTCGATGCCGTCCTGCTTGAACCGGTGGCCGGCCCGCTCGATGATCCGCTGCCGCGTCACCTGCTTGTGCTCCTTGGTGTAACGCGCCACAGGGTTCCTCCCCAACGTTGCCGGACCATTGCCTTGTATCTCATCCTAATCCATGGTCTGACGCACGTAATATTATCGTCGGCAGGTGATTGTTGGCCGATCTATCGCCCAGCAGACGGCAGGCTTGGCTCGACCGCCCCCACCCGCAGAACCAGGAGAGCAATGATGGAGCCCACGTACGGTGTGCGGCACAGCCCGCCATCTGGGCCGACGAGTGTTCCGGAGCGTAGAGGTCGCCGTCGTCGCCGGGGACGCTGCGCCAAACGCATCGCCGGCGCGACGGGAGCCGGGGCGCGTAGCGGGTGTCGTCGCACCGTTGGCCCGTGCCAAGGGACGCTGCGCGTTGTCACCCGACTTTGGTGCCGAGTAGGTTCGTGCCACTGATGTCTGAAGTTGCTGGGCTGACGGGTGCACGGGCAGACCATGCACTGGAGCGGACGGGGGGCGACGTGTCGGATGCGGTCTACGGTCTGCTTGGAGCGCTGGGTGGTGCGGCTGTTGCCGGGGCCGCTGCTTACTGGGGACCGTTACAGCTGCAGAACCGGGCACGCCGCGAGGCGCAGGCCGAGCGTGCGCTGGCCCAGGCCGAGGCGGCGGAGACTCAAAGACTGGAGCTGCTGCGGGCACAGGTCGCCCGGGTGGTGCTTGTGCGCAGGTCCATCGCAGTGTGGGACGACCTCCTGAACCGAACGCTGCGCGCAATAGGGACCGAGCGCCGCGCTGACCCGGAAGAGTTCCGCCAGGCCGCAGACCATGCCCGGGCTGAGGCCAGCAGTGCCTTGTACGAAGCCCTCAATGACGGCCTCTACATCCCCATCACTGACCGCAGTTACGACGATATCGAGACGATTGACGACGAACCGGATGCTGCGGCTCGCGCTCGCGAGTCAACATGGGTCCTGGACGTTTTCGACAGGGCAACCGAGCACCTGGGGCGCGCGCTGACTCAGGCAAGGGGGAGTGGGGGGCTCCACGAAACGTTCTTGGAGGTCCAGGACGCCCACCGGTGCCGAGTCGACCTCTCTCAACGTCTTATGGAGCATGTGGAGCGCATCACTGACATCACAACGATCGAGATCCGAGGAGACCGGGCAGGGCCCGGCGGAGTTCCTCAGGGACGCAGTCCGGGGTGACGTGTAAGGCACGATGTCTCCAACCGGGCGTGTGCCTCTACGACCGTATCGAGCAGCTCGCTCATCCGACCCCTGAAGCGAACATGCAGCGTACATTTCCCGCACATTCTGGGGTCGCTGCTCGGTGGGCTGGAGCGGCAGACCCGCGCGATGCACGAGCGCAGGGCGAGGAGGTCCCCGGAGGCGGAGGCCGACTCGGGGAACCACCTGGCCCGAGGAAGCGTGCGCTTGCAGCCCGATTCATTGGCGTGTACGCCACGCTCCGTACAAACCGACGACGGCACCGACGACCATGGAGAAGCCGGCGTCCCCGACCACGATGTACACCCCTGCCGAGAGACCGAGGAGCGTGACCATTCCGATGAGGTCGAGCGCGCGATGACGTTCTGACCCGGCGGGCTGCGGCAGGGATTCGGGTGTCTGGGAAGCGCCGCTGTGCGGGGTGGGTTCGATGTCGTCCATGAGATCAGCACAAGGGCTGGTCTGCCGGTTGCCTAGCGATCCGGACAACGTCGTGGGTACCCGTACGGCACGGGCCACCCACCGAACAGCGGGCATCGGTCAGCGGCTGACGGTTCCGTTCGGGATCGTTCGACATCCTCCGTAGACGTTCATGGAACACCCCCTCTACTGTTGCTTCACACTGGAGTTGAGGGGACCTCGGTATGACGGACGGCGGTATCGCGGCAGACTCGGAGGATCTTGAGGCGGTCGCCGCCTACGACGCCGCCTATGCCAAGTTCACCGATGATTTGAACCGGCTGCACATCGAGTACGGTGCACCTTCGTATAGCGAGATCGCCAAGGCGTCGGTGCGGCCCAAACTGTCGAGAGCCGGGATCACCGAAGCACTCACGGGCAAACGTCTGCCCCCGATGCCTTCATTACTGGAGTTCGTACGAGTGGTATCGAACCCGATGCCGCCCGCTGCCGATGTTCTGCCCGCCTTCGCCGCGCATCCAGAACTTGTCGACGAATGGCGCGCCAAGTGGAGTGACGTCAAGTACCGGCAGCGGCAAGTCCAGGCACCGATGAGCCGGGTAAAGCAAGCCAGCAGGGAGATGGTTGCGGAGGCTCTGCGGGAGGCGGAAGCGCTCAGGCTCCAAGCGCACGAGCATGCGAGCAGCTTCCGCCAGCAGGCAGAGGCAGAGGCAGAGCTTGTTCGGTCCCAGGCGCACAGCGATGCTGCTGCGATTGAGGAGCACGTCCAAGAGCTGAGGTTCCGCATCGGAAGCGAGGTTGAGGACATTCGCCAGCAAGCCCAGCGTGAAGCAGCTGAAATGCTGCTGGACGCCCGGGCGCGCAGTGAGAAACTGCTGCGCGATGCCGGTGAGCAGTTGAGGAACGCCGAGACGGAGGCGGCGGAGATCGTTCGCGGGGCACGTCGCAGGCGGCGCTCGGTCCGCCCCCTGTTCGGGCGGACCAAAGCGTTACATCGGCTGCGCGATGTATCGACCAGAGTCGCCGCGGAGCTGCCCATGCTGGTCGCTCAGCTCTCGGAGGCAGATGATCCGATGGATGTCGACACCTCGGTCGAGGCAGTCGGTGTCTATGGTCGGGGCATCATCGGTCAGGTCGCCGTCGCGTTCGACAACGTCCACCGTGAGGCGGTCCGACTGGCCGCGGAGCAGGCACTGCTGCGGGGTAACGTCAACGCGATGTTCACCAACCTCTCGCGGCGCTCCCAGGGGCTTATCCAGCGCCAGATCGCGCTCATCTCCGAGATGGAAGCGCGTGAGACTGACCCGGACCAGTTGTCGTCCCTCCTTAGGTTGGATCACCTCGCTACCCGTATGCGCCGGAATGGCGAAAACCTCCTCGTCATCGCGGGCGAGGAGCCGGGCCGCCGGTGGACCCGGCCAGTCTCGCTGGGCGACGTGCTCCGGGCCGCCTCCTACGAGGTGGAGCAGTACGAGCGCATCGAGCTGGACTCGATCCCTGCGAGCGAGATATCCGGCCGAGTGGTCAGCGACCTTGTGCGCCTGCTCTCAGAGCTGCTGGAAAACGCGACCTCATTCTCGGATCCTCGGACCAAGGTCAAGGTCACCGGGCACGCTCTGCCCGACGGGCGTGTACTGGTCGAGATCCACGACGCGGGAATCGGTCTCTCCCCCGAGGACCTCAACGCGGTCAACGAGCGGCTGGCGTCGCCGCCCGCTGTGGACATCTCGGTCTCGCGCCGCATGGGGGTGTTCGTGATCGGCCGGCTGTCCCTACGGCACGGCATCCGCGTCCAACTGCGCCCCTCCGACTCCAACGGCATTACCGCCCTGGTCATGTTGCCCATGGACGTAGTTCCGCTCGGCCGTGACGGGCAGCGGATGCCCCCCAGCGGCCCTTCGACGGCGACTCCTGACAATTTGCCTTTTCGGGGCCCCTCGGCTGTAGCCGACGGCTGAAGGCCGGGCCCGTGCTGTGGAGGCTTGCCGGGAGTCCCGCCATGCGGAGTAGCCCGGCACGCCGCCTGCCAGACAATCGTTGCCTCGTCGGGCGGCGAGGCATGCGCCGGGTTTGTGAGCAGGCCCCCGGGCCTTCCATCCTTTTGTCGACGCCGTTTCCCGGACTGCACGATCATGCGGGATCGGGCAGGTGGTAGAGGGACGCGGGGTGGCCGGGCCGGCTGCCCTGGCTCGAGTGAATCCCTCGTCGACCAGGCGGACGAAGCGCTGACTGCGGCGGCCGCGCGTCGTGGCCGTGGCCTTCCAGTTCGCTCCTTGCATCTGCCAGAACTCGCGGCCGATCTCTCCGCGGAAGAGGTGGGCGGCGGCTCCGACGACGACCGGTGCGCTGAGGCGGCCGACGATGAAGTCGGCGTGCCAGAAACTGATGATGAGGTTGATGTAGGCGTGCTGTTTGGCGCGTGTGGCGGACAGGGGCCGCGGGGGCGGCCCCCAGCACACGAGGAGGTCCGAGTCGTCCAGCAGCCGCATCCGTCAGTTCCCGATGCGCGGCGAGCTGGGCGTCTTCACGGTCGTTGTGGACCTGCCGGGCCTGGTATGCGAGGGAGGCGACCACGCCGAGGAGCGCAAGGCCGGAGAACGGGATGGAGATGGTGGCATAGGTCTGGCTGATGTCGGCGAGCTCCGGCCAGTCCATGCCGTTCGGGGCCGTGTTGCGCAACAGGAACGGAGTTGCAGCGACGAGCACGACCAGGCCGAAGCACAGGGCGAACCACCCTGCGATGGTGGCCGCAAGTCAACTCATGCAGCTGTACAAGATCGCTCCTGACGCGGAGAAGGCGGCCGCCGCCCGGATCGTACTCACACACCCAGAAAACTGAAGGCTCCTCGTCCAGGACCGCAGATGAACCGGTAACCCGGCGCGGCCGGAGGGATATCCAGCCGCCGAGCGTACACGCTGGTCGTGCCGCTCGTCGCCCTCCAGGCCGTCACGGCGGCCGGCTTGTACCGGCTGAACGGCATGTGGCCGGCCCGGCAAAACAAGCGCCGACTGCCCAGAGTGCCGTCCGTACGTGCTTAGTACGCAAAATGCACGCTCCGTGGTCGGTCGGCCAGCACACGCGGTGCAGCAGGCGGCGGTCCATCCGTCACGTAGCACACCTGAGTCCTTCGTCGATGCGAGTGCGCAGGGAGCGCAGCGCCTGCCTGAGCTCTGCCGGTTGGACGTCTGTGACGTCAGCGTCGAAAGTCAGGAGCAGTCCTGCCAGCCCTGCCCATGACCACGCACCGAGCGTGAGTCGGCAGCTGGAGTCGGTGTCGTGCTCGACCGTCGACCCGCCGGGGGCGAACCGGGCGACTATGGGCGCAGGTAGTGCGACGAGCGCCGACCCGCAACATGGCCATTCCGCCAGGGTGTCGCCGCGGTCGTGCGTGCTCATGACGAAGGCGACCGGATCGCCGTGCGGGACGTCGCGGCGGTCGAAGGTTCTCCCCGTGGGCATGCGTGGTTCGAGGCGGTCGACGCGCATCGCGCGCCATCGGTCCGAGTCGGGTTCGAACGCGACGAGGTACCACCGCGCCGCCCACACGACGAGGTCGTGCGGTTCCAGCGTGAGCGTCGCCGGTTCGTCCTCGCCGGTGTAGTCCACGCAAACCACGTGCTGTCGGTTGATCGCGCCGCCGATGACGCGGATGATTTCGGCATCGATGGGTGCCGCGGGGAATTCCCAGTAGTTGCGCGCTGCTGAGACGCTGAACGACTCGGTGCGGATGCGGCTGCGGGCGGGCATCGCTTGCTGCAGCGTGGCGAGGGCGCGTGCCGAGTTCTCGCGGATGCCGGAGAGGATCGTGGGGACGGTCTGGAGCGCGACGGCCGCGGCGACTGCTTGGTCCTCGTCGAAGACGACCGGCGGCAAGCGGGTGGCGCGGCCGAGCCGGTAACCTCCGCCCACCCCGCGCACGGCCTCGATCTCGTACCCAAGCTCTCTGAGTGTGTCGATGTCGCGTCGCACGGTCCGAAGGGAGACTCCGAGCCCTTCGGCGAGCTCCTCGGCGGTCAGGGTGGCGCCGATACCGAGGATCGACAGCAGCCTGAGCGTCCTTGCGGAGGTCACAGCCATGATCCCGCCTTCCGGGAAAGCGGTCATTCGGTGGCCACTATAACTGTGACCCTGGCCGGCATGACCGCTCCACAGACATCCCGAGGGCGCACACGCGCCCCTGACGCTCCCTCAGTCCTCATCTCCGGCGCAGGCGCGAACGTGGCGCTCCTGGTCGTGCTGTTCAGCTCCTTCATGGACCTCGTCGACGCGACGATCGTCACCGTCGCTGCCCCTGCGATCGCCCGCGACATGGGAGCTGGCGACGCTCAGATCCAATGGACGATCGCCGCCTACACCCTCGCCCTGGGCGCGGGCCTGATCACGGGCGGACGGCTCGGTGATCAGCTCGGCCGCAAGCGCCTGTTCATGATCGGGCTGGCCGGGTTCATGGTCACCTCCGCGCTCTGCGCGCTCGCCGTCACTCCGGGAATGCTCATCGGCATGCGCGCCGCGCAAGGACTGGCCGCGGGGATCATGGTCCCGCAGGTGTTCGGCGTAATCCGAGCATCGTTCGCCCCGTCAGAGCGTGCCAAGGCATTCGGCGCCTACGGGGCCGTCCAGGGGCTCGCCTCGGTCGCGGGCCCACTGCTGGGCGGATTCCTCGTCGAGGCCGACCTGTTTGCTCTGGGGTGGCGCACCATCTTCTGGATCAACGTCCCCATCTCGATCCTCGCCCTCGCCGTCGGAGCGATGGTCCTGCCGGAGTCCCGTTCCGCCGCCTCTACCGCGCGACTGGACCTCGTGGGTGCCCTACTGGCGGCCTCGGGCATCCTGCTCCTCCTGCTGCCGATCATCCAGACCGAGACATGGGGATGGACCGCGGCCAGCTACGCCCTCCTGGCGGCCGGAATCATCCTGCTCACGATCTTCCTCGCATACGAGCGCAGCCTCGCCGACCGTGGAGGCGAACCCGTCTTCGACCCGACCCTGCTCAAAGTCCGCGCTTTCGCCATCGGCCTGAGCGCATCCGTGCTCTTCTTTGGCGGTATCGGGTCGTTCTTCCTCACCCTGTCGGTATACCTTCAGCTGGGCACCGGCCGGACCGCGTGGGAGACCGGCTTGGTGATCCTGCCCTATGCCCTCGGCTCGATCATCACCTCAGGAGTCGGCGTCGCTCTCGCCGCCAAGGCGGGCAGAGCCCTGCTGATCACCGGCTCACTCACCATCGCGGCATCTCAGCTCATGCTCCTGGCCGTCATCAGGGACGGCAGCGACCCCGGATTCTGGCTCCTCGCGCTCGGCCTGTTCATCGGCGGCCTCGGACTCGGTCTCGCCGCACCCATTCTCGTCAACGTCGCGCTCGCCGGTGTCCCCGGACGCAATGCGGGCGCGGCGGGCGGCGTCCTCTCCACCGTCAACCAGATCGGCGGATCCATCGGCATCGCCGTTCTCGGAACGATCTTCTTCGCCGCGGTCACCGGATCGACGACTGGTGCACCAGGGCTGGCCGACTACGGTGACGCGCTCAGCATCGTCCTCGTCGTCACCGCGGTGCTCTACCTCGTGGCGGGACTCGTGATGCTCGCACTCCCGAAGTCCGCGGCTGAGCACGTCGACCAGTGAACCCATGCGGGAGGAAAGCACACCGCTTGTCCGGTGAACGCGGCCTGGAAACCGGTCAACTCCAACTCGCGGCCCGACGTGTCCGCAGTCAGCCGACCACGGCTGACGCAGCAGCGAGCCTCGCGCTTTCATGAAGCCTGGTGTCCGGCGGGTGGTCAGACAAACGAAAAGTGCCTCTGACCAGCAAGAATGAGGATTGTCGAGGTCCCTGTTCCTGCCACTGCCGGAGGCACTTCCCAGGTGAAGAAGCGTATCGGGTTCTACCCACGTGTCCGCGTCGAGGGTGGTGGCCGGGCGGTGGTCTCCCAAGCCGGGGCGGTGCGGTCCGCGAGTCCGGCCTGGACGGTGCGATATCGGCGGCGCTGGCGCCGTGGCGCAAGCCGCGGGCTGTGCACGATCCGGGAAAAATCCTGTTGGATGTCGCGCTCGGAGTCGCTCTGGGCGGGGACTGCCTGGCCGATGTCGCCATGCTGCGGGCCGAGCCCGGCGTGTTCGGCCCGGTGGCGTCCGATCCGACGGTCTCCCGGCTCATCGACGTCCTTGCCGCAGCCGGGTCGAGGGCGCTCACCGCGATCCACACGGCGCGAGCCTTTGAGGCCGTCCAGGTCGAGGATGTCGCGGGCGGCGGCCGGGTCGCGGAGCCGGTCGCGGACGTCCTCGATCCGGTCGGCGGCGGGCGGGACGGGGGAACCGTCCGGGCCGGTGGGCAGGTGCAGATAGCCGAAGGAGATCAGGCGGATCGGACGTGATGGTCATTCCGACGGAATACGACAGCCACCGGCCGGGCTTGGAGAGCCAGTCGAGGAAGGCGTGAGTGCCGCCGGCGGAGTCGGTGCGGATCAGCGTCTGCCGTCCCCGCCGCAGGTGTGCGGGGAGCTGGGCCAGTGCGAGCTGGGCGGTCGTGATGTGGTCGGAGGCGGTGTTGGAGCCGGACGTGTGCGACCAGCGTTGGTGCCGATCCGGGCGAGGCGCTCGGCTCCGGCGGGCTCCTGCGGATGGGCGGCCTGGTGTCCCGCGTCGAATCTCGTTTTCGGGCGGACGCTGCGGACGTTACGGTCGTGAACATGTTGAGCCCATCGGTGAGTTCGGACTTGGTCGTCGTCGGTTCCGGCGTTGTCGGCGCTTCGGTGGCCTATCACGCCGCCCGGGCGGGCGCCAACGTGACGTTGGTCGAAGCTGAGCGGCCAGGCGCTGGCGTGACGGCGGACTCGTTCGCCTGGATCGGATCGTCCGGCGTGCTCAAGATTCCGGCTGCCGGGCTGCGGGCCACCGCAACGGCGGAGTACCACCGGCTCGGGGCCGAGTTGCCGGGACTCCCGGTGACCTGGTCCGGCTCGCTGAGCTGGAACAGGCAGGGCAGTGCGCCGGAGGCCGGACCCGGGCAGACGATTGTGGACGCGGCCACCGTGGCGACGCTTGAGCCCGCCCTTCGGCAGCCTCCGGAGTGGGCTGTCTGGGCGCCGGCGGACGGCGCTGTTGACTCGGTGGGCGTGACCGAGCGGCTGGTTGAGGGCGCTCGCACCCATGGAGCCCGGGTACATCTGGACACGCTGGTTACCGCGGTCCGCCGGGACGCGGCGGGCCGGATTGCCGGGGTTGAGACGACAGCGGGACCTCTCTCCGGTGCGACGGTGGTGCTGGCGGCCGGAGTTGCCACGGCCGCGCTGGGTGCGTCGGTCGGCGTGCGTGTCCCGGTCGAACCGGCGCCGTCTCCGCTGTTCCGGCTCAGCGCCCCGGCTGGTCTGGTCCGCACCGTGGTCAACACCGAGGACTTCGATCTTCGGCAGGTCGCCCCGGACCGGCTGATCGCTGCCGCGGACTCACCCGAACGGACCCTTGCCGCCGTCCGGTCCACTTTCCATGGCGCCGGGAGCGTCGAGCTGCTCAGCACCCGAATCGGAGTGCGCCCGATGCCGGCCGACGGTGAGCCGATCGTCGGCCCGGTCGCCGAGGTCCCCGGCCTCTACTTGGCAGTGATGCACTCGGCGGTCACGCTCGCCGCGGCCGTGGGCCGCCTGGTCGCGCGGGAGTTGGTCGACGGAACCGTTGAGCCGGCTCTGTCAGGTTGCCGCCCGGATCGCTTCTGACGATCCCGATGCGGTGGGCAACTCTCAGAAACGGCCCACTGCCCGAGGAAGATTTAGAAGAGCGACATCGGGGTCGCTGAACTTGTTCTCACTTATGGTTCGGGGCACTTCTGCGAATCGTTTGTGACAGCAGCGGGGGGCATGACGATCCCTCAAGCGGATTCCCCGAGTGACGACGTCGAGCGCGCCACCCCTGCTCGCGCACCGCCGAACCGGGATCGCCGTGCCGCTCGCGCCCCGGCGCGGTCGTCGGCACTCCGGTTACGCTCGCCCTCGCGCCGGATACCCCGACGCCGGCATCCGACTTCCCCGCCAGTTCAAGTCCCACCAGCGTGTTCAGTGGGGAGGGCAGGTCCGAGCGGTACCGGGCAACGTCATTCGAGGACCGGGGTGGTCTTCAGGCTCGCGAGGCCGAATGTTCCTCGGCGGTCAGTCCCGCACAGGCTGAAACCGATTCGATCCGGCCGTCCGAGTCGATGGTGATGTCGAGCGGTTCTCCCGCGAGGGTGAGTCCGGCGATGGCGAGTACGCCGACGGGGAGGGGGCCGGTGGGTCGGAGGTGGAGGCGGCCTGCGGGGACGTCGGGCTCCAGGCCGGTCATCGCGGTCATGAGGGCGATGGCTGCCGCCGCCGACCAGGCTTGGGGGCGGCAGGCGGCCGGGTAGGGGACCGGTGCGGGGGTGACCGCGCGGGCGTCTCCTCCCCACAGTTCGGGCAGCCGGTAGTCGAAGGCCGGTGCCGCGGTGAGGATGCCCTCGATGAGCCGGGCGGCCGCTTGGTGGTGTCCGGTGCGGGCGAGGCCGGTGACGGCGATGGCGGTGTCGTGGGGCCAGACGGTGCCGCAGTGGTAGCGCAGGGGGCCGTAGCCGCCGGACGTCGACGACATCGTCCGCAGTCCGTAGGCGTCGGACATGTCCGGGGCGGCGAGCCGTGCGGCGACGGCGGCGGTCTCGTCGGTGTTCAGGATGCCGGTGGCCAGGAGGTGGCCCATGTTGCTGGCGACGGAGTCGACGGGGCGGCCCGCACCGTCGAGTGCCATGGCCGGGTAGGGCCCTTGCTGGTCGGAGACCCAGAATCGGGCGCGGAAGCGGTCGGCGAGGCCTGCCGCGAAGGTCCGCCAGCGTTCGCCGTCCGGCAGTTGGAAGGCGTCGAGGAGTGCCGCTCCGGCGAGGGCCGCCTCGTAGGCGTAGCCCTGCACTTCGGCGAGAGCCAGGGGCGCTTCGGCGAGTCGGCCGTCGGCGAACCGGGCGGCGTCGCCGGAGTCCTTCCAGCCCTGGTTCGCCAGGCCGGTGCCGCTGTGGTCGATGTAGGAGAGGAAGCCGTCTCCGGCCTGGGCGGCGGCGTCGATCCAGCCGAGAGCCGCCGTGAGCGCGGGCAGCAGCGGCTCGATGTCTTCGGCGGGCAGGCCCCAGCGCCACGCGTCGTGGAGCAGGCAGATCCACAGGGGCGTCGCGTCGACGGTGCCGTAGTAGACCGGCGGCAGGACGAGGCCCATGCCGTCGTCGAAGACACCGCGCCGCACCTCGTGGAGGATCTTGCCCGGCTCTTCCTCCGTCGCCGGATCGCTGCGGGTGCCCTGCTGGGCGGCCAGCGTGCGCAGCGTGCCCAGCGCGAGCTCGGTACCCAGCGGCAGGAGCATCCGCGCGGCCCACAAGCTGTCCCGGCCGAAGAGCGTGAAGAACCACGGAACCCCTGCGGCGAGGAACGTGTCACCGGGCGACGCGGCCATGGCCATGCGCAGCGAGTGGAGGTCGTCCAGGCTCTGCGCGACGAGGGCGGGCAGGCGCCGGTCGTCGGCGGTGACCTCCGGACGCTCCCAGGTGGGCCGGGGATCGGCGGCCGTGACGACCGCGTCGGGTTCCGTGATCTCGATGGCCAGGTTCAAATCGACGCTCTCGCCCGGCTGGACCGTGAGGGTCCAGGTCAGCGTGGAGTGCTTGGCGTCGGGCGTCGCGCCGGGGGCGCTGACGGCGACGGCGACCGTGCCGTCGACCCAGCTCAACCCGCCCGCGCCGGACGACAGTTCAGCCGACGGCTGGAGAGGGTACCTGGCTGCCAGGCCCGCTTTCGCGTGCTCCAGCGGCGCGAGGTCCCCGGCGATCTCGACCCGGACGGCGACATGGACAGGCGTCGTCGCGGTGGAGCGGACGGTCAGCTGTTCGGTGAGCAGGCCGGGATTGAGAATGCGCCGCCGGTCGACCCGGACGGTCGGGTCGGGAACGGCGTCGCCGAGCGCCTGGGCCAGGCCGACGAAACGGCTGCGGCCGGGTCCGTCCGCCGCGGTCATGACCGCGACGACAGGCAGCCAGCCATCGCCGTCGCTCTCATCCCCGGACCGGCCCTCGGCTGCCGGAGGTGCCTCCCCGGTGTGCTCGCCGAACGCGGCGCCGGCGGGGCGCAGGGTCACGCGCAGCAGACTCACCGCACGCACATCGGCGTGGAAGAGCCCCTGCACGCCCGCCCCGGGGGCGGCGGCGTCGAGGTTGCCGTCCGGCTGGGACAGGATGACCGTCGGGGCGGCGAGGGTGACCGAGAGGTCGTGCAGGAGCGGCTGCCGCTCGGGTGAAGTCATGGAAGCTCCGTCCGGTGCCCTCGGATCTCGTGGGCGGTTTGTGAGGGCGATTCGTGACCGCGCCGACTCTTGACAGGCCAGGCGCCGATCGCCACAGTAACCGATTGGAACGCTAAATTTAACGTTCAAATCCAAACGGGACCGCGACACACTGCGGCGCCGCAACGGTGGATACGCTGCGGCGCAGTGAACCTATGGGAGGTGGCTCCGCGATGGCGCGAGTAACACTCGAGAGCGTGGCGCGGCATGCCTCCGTGTCGACACAGACTGTGTCCAACGTCCTCAACGCTCCGCACCGGGTGCGACCGGCGACCCTGGCCCGCGTCCAGGCCGCCATCAAGGAACTCAACTACCGCCCGAACCAGGCTTCCCGGACGCTGCGGACCCGGCGCTCACGACTGATCGGCGCCCGCATCGAGCCGCCGCGCGACGGAGTCAACGGCGCCATCCTCGCCCAGTTTCTCCAGTCGCTGACCGCCCGGACCCAGGAAGCCGGCTACCGGATCGTGGTGTTCACAGCAACCGACGACGACCACGAATGCTCCCTGTACGACCAACTGCTCGACGACCACGACCTCGACGCCTTCGTCCTGCACGCCACGCACGTCGGCGATCGCCGGACGCAATGGCTCACCGAGCGCCAGGTGCCGTTCGTGACCTTCGGCCGGCCCTGGGGAGCTGAACCCGAGGCCCCCGAGCGGCACGGCTGGGTCGATGTCGACGGCGCGCAAGGGACCCTTGCCGCGACCCGGCACCTCATCGAGGCCGGCCACCAGCGGATCGCCTTCCTCGGCTGGCCCGAGGGTTTAGAGGTCGGCGACGACCGCCGCAGCGGCTGGGCTGCCCTGCTCGCCGTGTCCGGGATCGACGCCCCGGCCGGCTACGACATGGGCGTTCCCGACGGGCTCGACACCGGCCGCAAGGCCGCCGCGGCGATGCTCGACCTGCCCAGTGCGCCGACCGCGATCGTCTGCGCGAGCGACTCGCTGGCGCTCGGGGCGTGGACCGAGATCACCGCGCGAGGACTGCGCCCGGGGATCGATGTCGCGGTGGTCGGCTTCGACGACTCCCCGACCGCGGCGGTCGTCGGCCTGAGCAGCGTGGCGCAGCCCTACGACGAGGCCGCCGCTGCTTGTCTGCGGATGCTCCAGGAACTGCTGGCAACTCCCAAACCGCCGGCCATCCCGCCCACCCCGGTCCTCCTGC
>NZ_JARGEF010000121.1:0-23115 GCF_033794725.1 Streptomyces sp. ID05-39B
CGAGACGACACTCGGGCCCTCAACCTGCCCAGCCTCAGCCCACAGCACGAAAACGGTCCACCGACTCCGTCGGCGGACCGTCACGCAAGATCGAGGTTAGGACCTCTAAGACCGGCACGAACGGCGTAAGGAGACAGGAACCCGCCAGGAGCTCCCGCTATTGGACGTGCCGGGTCTTCAGGCCCGGGAGAATGTCAGTTGAGCCCGATGGCCGCGCAGTCTGGCGCGTAGTTTTTGGTGCAAATCTGTCGGGTGGTGTAGACCCCGTCCGCGATGAGCGTCTCCTTGATGTTGCCCTTCGTGAGAGGAACTACCTGCACGAGCATCGCGGGGATCTTTTTCTGTGTCGGGCTGTCGACGCTGTCCCGCGTGAGTGCGCCAAATTGGATATCGCGGCCCCGGGCCTTGCTCACTGCTATCTGCGCGGCGTAGGTGGCCTCATATAGAAAGGGCTTGTAAACGGTCATGTACTGCTCACCCGAGACGATCCGCTGCACCGCATCCAGGTCTGCGTCCTGTCCGGTCACCGGCGGAATCCTGCTAGCGCCCGCCTCCTTCAGCGCCTCTACAACAGCACCCGCCATACCGTCGTTCGCGGCGTAGACGGCGGCGATGCGTTCCAGGCCCACCGACTGGATTGCCCGCTTCATGTTGGCCTTGGCGACCGAGGGTGACCACTTGTCGGTGTCGTACCGCTCGACGATGTCCACCTTGCCCTCAAGTTCGCTGAGCGCGCCGTTCTTGAACTGCGCGGAGTTCGGGTCGGCGGGATCCCCGTTCATCATGATGACCTTACTGCTCGAGGTCTTTGTGGCGAGTTGCTCGACGATTGAGCGGCCCTGTACCTGGCCGACGAGCTCGTTGTCGTGGGAGACATACGCGTCGATCGGGCCCTGTGCAAGGCGGTCGTACGCGATGACCGGTATGCCGGCGTCGTTTGACTTCTGCACGTTCGGCGCGATGCGCTGGGCGTCCACTGCGTCCACCAGGATGACGTCCACCTTGTCATCGATCATGCGCTGGAACTGCTGGCTCTGCTTGGCCGCGCTCGCCTCGGCGTTGGCGTAGAGAACCTTGCCCTTGTTGTGTGTGAGCCGGGCGACTTCCTTCTTGATGATGGGGTAGTCGAACTTTTCAAAGCGCGCCGTGTCCTGGTCGGGCAACAGTAGTCCCACCGTGATGTCATCGCGCCTTAGGGATTCGGAGTTTCCGCCCCCGCCCTCCCCGCCGATGGTGCCGCACGCGGCGAGTGAAAGTGCGGACGAGTAGGCGGCCAGGGCTGTGGCGGTGCGGCGCACAGCGGCCCTACGGGTGGTACCAGTGCTCACTTCAGGGGCCTTTCGAACCAGGGCAACGTTGCGCACCCCGAATGGCCGGTAGCCAAGAGGCGTTCGCTTTGACAGGTCAAATTTGTTGTCTGTAACTAATTCAGTGGTCCGTGCGCTTTTGGATGTCCGAGAGAATCGTGAGGAGCGGATAGAGGAATCGAAGCGCGCCTTCGGGCACCAGCCGTCTCATGCACTTCTTGGGAGCAGCCGCGCATCTCTCCCGAGAAGCGCACCGCATGATGCCGCCACTGAACCCATGGGCGGAGTGCGGCGTCGTGCTCTTCTCCTGCATCGGGCTGTGATGGGGCTCTACTTCGACGGGGCCGGTGGATCTTCGACGCAGTGAACGAGCTGCTTGCTTATCCGACGGCCCGAACCCGCGCGCCCTCGACTTCACGCCGATTGTCACCAGAGAGCGAAGGCTGACCGTGAAGGATTGCACCGCGGCGCTGATGGCGCTGCGGCACGACGCCTTGCGACATCGTCCAAGCCGAACGCATTGTGTGACCTCAATCGATAGATGGGCTTTGGGTACGGTGTGCGCGATGTGGCTCGTACTTGGGCACGTGGTCAAGGAAATGGGGTATCCCGCCCCGGCGATCAGCGGCATTGCATCTACGCTGCGCTTGGACCGCCGTCCGGGCATCCGGCCCTTGCCACGGTGACAACAACGGCGCGTGGCCTCTGCGAGCAGACGGCTGGCAACCTGATCTGAGTGCCGTAGGCGGCCGCTCAGCTGCAGGTGATGCGGGGGTCGGCCCAGTCGGCGTGGTCGTAGTCCTTCCCGTCACCGCCGTCAGTGACAATGAGCTGCAACTCGGTTCCGCCGGTGAGGTCTGCGGTGAGGTGCTTTGGGGATTGGTAGCCCGTCATCAGCCCGCTACGGGAGCATCGACTGCGAGGGCACGGTTGTCAGGCGTTGCGCCGCGTCCATTGCGGCTCTGGCTCGGACGGCGTCGGCGGGGTCCCACCCCTTGCGTGGCACCGATGCGAGCAGCAGTTGGGTGTACGGGTCCCAGGGGGCGTCGAGGACCTGCGCTGTCGGGCCGTGCTCGACCACGGTGCCCCTGCGCATGACGACGGTCTCGTCGGTGATGTGCTGTACGACCGCGAGGTCGTGGCTGACGAAGACCAGTGCCAGGCCCGTGTCGCGCCTGATCTCTGCGAGGAGGTGCAGGATCTGGGCCTGGATCGACACGTCGAGGGCTGCGACGGCTTCGTCGAGGACAAGGATCCGCGGGTCGACGGCGAGCGCCCGTGCGATGGCCAGCCGCTGCCGCTGTCCGCCGGACATCTGGTGTGGGCGCGCGTGCGCCTCACGGGTGCCGAGGCCGACCTGGTCCAGGAGCGAACGTATCCGCGTGCCTGAGGCGTCGTGGCCGTGCAGACGCAGGGCGGTGTGCAGACACTGGCGCGCGGTGAGCCGCGGGTCGAGGGAGACGTAAGGGTCCTGGAAGACCATCTGAATCTCGCGTGCGTGCCCCAGCCGGGCGGCCCGGCGGCCCCGGCCGAACCCGGTCGGCCGCGAGGTGCGCTCCCTGCCCTTCACCGAGACGGTGCCCGTGTCGGGCCGCACCAGGCCGACGAGCATCCGGGCAACGGTGCTCTTACCGGATCCGGACTCGCCTACGATGCCGAGTGAGCCTCCGTGGGGCACGCTGAACGACACCTGATCGGCGGCGGTGAGGCTTTCGCCGCCGGGCAGCCGGTAGGTCTTCGTCAGTTTGTCGACCAACAGCAGGGGGGCGCCGTTGGGATCGTCAGCGGTCACGGTGTGCTCCTCTTGGCCAGGTGCGAGGCGGTGCCGGTGTCTACGGGAGATGCGGACGTCTCGACGGGGCCGCCGCACCCGCCGGCGGCTTCCTGGCGGTCGCCCAGCGGAGGCGTGGCCTGCACCGCAGCCACGTGCGGTAGCTCGGGGAGCCGGCGGCAGGCCGCCGTGCCACCGCCCAAGACGGGGAGGGGTTCAGGCAGCCACGTGTCGCAGGCCGGCTCCGCGTCCGGACAGCGTGCGGTGAACGGGCAGCCGGTGAAGCTGTCTGCCAGGGACGGGGGCCGGCCGGGGATGGGCCGGATCGAGCGGGTGGTGTCGCCGAGGGCGGGGGAGCAGTCGAGGAGTCCCCGGGTATAGGGGTGCTGAGCGTGAGCGAACAGCTTCCGTGCTTCCTGTTGTTCGACGACGCGTCCCGCATACATGACGTAGACACGGTCGCAGTACGCCGCGGCGAGGTGCAGGTCGTGCGTGATGAACAGCATGCCCAGCTCCTGCTGCTCACGCAGCTTGCGTACGAGGGCGAGGATCTCCGCCTGTGTGGTGACGTCCAGGGCGCTCGTGGCCTCGTCGGCGAGCAGCAGGCGCGGTTCGGCGACGAGCGCTCCGGCGATGACGACACGCTGGAGCATGCCCCCGGACATCTCGTGGGGGTATTGCCGCAGGCGCCGTTCGGGGTCGGACAGGCCGACGGCGCCGAGGAGTCCGACAGCCTTGCGCCGTACCTCCTTCTTGTTGCCGTCGCAGGTGCGGGCGAGTCTCTCGGTGAGGAAGTCGCCGATGCGGCGTACCGGGTTGAGGGCGGATCGCGGATCCTGGTGGACCATCGCGACTGTACGGGATCGGTGCTTGCGTAGTTCGGAGTCCGTCATTGTCAGTACGTCCGTGCCGTCGACCAGGACGCGTCCTCGGGCCTGCGCGCCGTCGGGTAGTACACGCAGGGCGGCTTTGGCGGTGGTGGACTTGCCGGATCCCGATTCGCCGACGAGGCCGATGACTTCCCCGGTCCGGACCTGGAGGTTGACGTTGGCGAGCAGGGGCCGTTCCGCGCCGGGAAGATGCACGGTCAGGTCTTCGATGTTCAGCAGCATGGTGCGGCTACCTCCTGGCGCCGAGCCGGTCGGCGGCCCAGACCCCGACGATGTTGAAGGCCACCACGACGCAGGCGATGGCGGTGCCCGGCACGAGGGCGGGCAGCAGCGCGCCCTGGACGATCGCGGCTTGCCCCTCCTGCACCATCAGCCCCCAGTCGGAGCTGGGCGGCTGGGCTCCGAAGCCCAGATAACTGAGCGTGGCCAGGCTCATCAGCGCCTCGCCGAAGAGGACCACGAGGTATCCGGCGATCGAGCGAGCGAGGTTGGGCATGAGGTGGCGCACGCAGATGCGCGTGCCGCTCATGCCTTGCACGCGGTAGGCGTCGATGTACGTTTTGGACCGCTCAGTCAGGGCTACGCTGCGGGTGTACTTGGCAATGGTCGGGGCGAAGGCAAGGCCGAGCCCGAGCACGGAGGTGGTCATGCCCGTTCCGGTGACGGAGATGATCAGGACGACGAAGAGCAGGCCGGGGAAGGCGTACATGACGTCGGTGACCCGGGAGACCAGCGTGTCCGCCCAGCCGCCCCGCCAGGCGGCGACGGTGCCGAGCGTGACACCGATCACGGCCGCTATCACGAGCAGCAGGATCGGGGCGATCAGGCTGGTCCGCGCACCGTACAGCACCCGTGAGAGCAGGTCCTGGCCGGAGGCGTCGGTGCCGAGCATGTGCTCGCTGCTTGTGCCGGCCAGCGAGGACGAGAGGTCGATCGCGTCGGGTAGGTAGGGAGCGAGGAGCGGGGCCAAGACGGCGGCGATCACCACGAGCCCGAGGAATCCTGCCGCGAGGAATACCCCAATGGGGCGGCGCCGGGTGCGTGCGCTGGCGGGAAGCAGCGTGCTGGCGGGGAGGGCGGTGGTCATGCGGCGCTCCTCGCGGTCTTGATGCGGGGGTCGAGCAGGGGCTGCACGAGGTCCACGAGCGTGGTGACGACGATGTAGCAGATGACCATGAGCAGCAGGACCGCCTGGGCGACCGGGAAGTCGTGGCTGTTGATGGCACCTACGAGAAGGGAGCCGATGCCGCTCAGGCCGAAGACGGTCTCGATCGCAACGGTTCCGGCGAGCATCCCGGCGGTGACGAGGCCGCACATGGTCACGATGGGGCCCAGGGCGTTGCGCAGGACGTGGCGTCGGATGATCTCCCGCTCGGACAGTCCAGACGCCCGGGCCACTTCCACGTGATCGGCGGCGCTCGCGTCCACCATGGCCTGGCGGGTCACTCGGCTGACCAGGGCCAGTGCGCCGAGTGCCATGGCGACTGCGGGCAGGGTGAGGTGGTGGATCGTGCCCGCGATTCCCTCGCCGCCGCCGGTGACGGGGAACCAGCCGAGCTGGACTCCGAAGACGGCGACGAGCGCGATGCCGCCGACGAACGAGGGGACTGAGGCGGCGAGCGTGGTGGCGCCTACGACGGCGGAGTCGGCCCAGCGGCCGCGGCGGACCGCGGCCAGGATGCCGGCGCCGACGCCCAGGACCACGAACAGGACGGTGGCGTAGCCGACGAGGGCCAGGGTGGTGGGGAAGCGGCCGCCGAGGAGGTCGGCGACCTGGTCGTGGTACTGGAAGGAGCGGCCAAGGTCCAGGTGCAGGCCGTCCCAGAGCCAGCGGCCGTACTGGACGGCCAAGGGTTCGTCGAGGTGGTACTGCTCCCTGACGGCGGCGAGCCTCTCGGGGGTGAGTTTGTCGCGGCCTCCCGCGAGAAAGACGGCGGGGTCGCCCGGGGCCGCGTAGACGGCCGCGAATATCACGAAGGAAGCGGCCAGCAGGGTGGCGAGCAATCCCGCGAGTGCGCGGGTCATGGCGACGATCATGGTGGTCAGCCTCTCTTGGCGCCGAGGGATGCGGCCCACGGGTAGTAGAGGTAGGCCATGGAGGCGGGCGGGCCGGTCAGTTCGTCGTTGATGACGAGGGCGGTCGGCATCTGGGCGATGGGGATCCACACGGCTGCTTCGCTGAACTGCCGTTCGACGTCGATGACCAAGGCGGCGCGCTGCTTGTCGTCCAGCGTACGCATGGCCTCCTTGACCTTGCTGTCGTACGCGGGGCTCTTGAAGCCGACCCAGTTGTTGGAGCTGTCGGAGAGGGCGTTGTCGTAGAAGCCGATGGGGTCACTCTTGGAGATGTACCAGTCGGCGACCAGGACGTCGATCTCCGCGCGGGCTTCGGGAGAGCCGTAGAACTCGCCGTACTCAGCGGCCGGTACGGTTTTGATCTGGCCTTTGAGGCCGATCCGCTGGAGCGCGGCGCGGACCGCGTTGGCGATGACCATGCGGCCCTGGTTACCGTCGGTGCCGATGACGATCGGCCCGCTGGGGGCTGCCTTGGCGTTCTCTACCAGCTTCTTCGCGGCAGCGGTGTCGGCCGCGTCCGGCGAGGCGGGGGCGCCGGTGAGCTGCTTCTGGGCGGCGGCGAAGGTGGCCTTCTCGTAACCCCAGGCGCCCGGGCCGACGGGGGTGGCCCACGGGGAGACGAGTCCGCTGTATCCGGACTTGGCGATGCCCGCGCGGTCGAGGACGAGGGAGAGCGCCTTGCGGATGTCGGGGTCGGACAGCCCGCCCCGTTCCGTGGGGATCAGGGACAGGGCGGCGGTGCTGGGTCCGTAGTACTGGTCGAGGCCCTCGGCGCCGCGGAGCGCGGCGGCCGTGCCGAGGGAGTCGGCGTACGTACCGTCGGCGGCACCAGTCTTCAGTGCGTTGACGGTGGCGGCGGCGTCGGCCCAGCGGAAGACGACCTGCTCGGTGAGCGGCTTGGCGCCCCAGTAGCTGTCGTTTCGTTCGATGACGATCGAGTCGCCGGACTTCCAGTCCTTCAGCCGGTATGGCCCTGAGCAGGCGTCGTCCTGGCCGGGTGTGCCGAAGTCCTGGCCGGCCTTCTCGACCAGCTTGCGGTTGTAGACGAAACCGGCGTCGCCGGCGAGCGCCTTGGTGAACAGGGCGTCCGGCTGCCTGAACGTGATGGTGATTTCGTGCTCACCGGTCTTCGCCATTCCAGCGACGTTCTCGAACTCGTCGGACTGTTCCATCTTCGGATCCGCGTGCCGCTTGAGGCTGAACAGGACGTCGTCCGCGGTCATCCTCGAGCCGTCGTGGAAGGAGACGTCGTCGCGGAGTGCCAGGACGAGTGTCTTGGCGTCCGGTGATGTGGCCGTTCTGGCCAGGAAAGGGCGCGCTGTCATGTCGGGCTGAAGCTGGAAGAGGCGCTCGCACACATTGGTCAGCACCGTGCGTCCGGCGCTGCCGCCCTGGGTGTCGAGGTCGAGGGAGTCGGGCTCGTCCTCCAGGAGCCAGTTCACGTTGGAGACCTCACCCTTGGCCTGCGCGGTGGTGGGCGTCAGGTGCAGATCGACGGGGTCGGCGGCCCGGTCTACGCCGGCTGCGGACGGGCCGGTGTTCGCGCCGCTGCACGCGGTGCTGAGGGCCATCGCACCGGCGAGTCCGACGACGGCGATCGAGGTCTTGAGGTTCATTGCAGGGCTCCTGAGCGGGGAATGAAAGGGCGCAGACTGCTGGAGGGCGGGGGAGCGGCGGCGGGTCAGCTGGGGGCGTGAGGTCCGTCGTAGAGGTTCCAGGGGAGGTCCTGGTAGTTGCGGTCACACGGGGTGCCGGCGGTGACGTTGTAGTCGCCGGCAGTGAGATCCACGCAGGAGGAGACGAGCGTCTTCCACTGCCTGACCGTCGACCTGCGCGGGTCGGTGTGGGTGCAGAGTGACTCGGGGAAGCCGAGATGGTCGGACATCGCCTGTTTGATCAGCTTGCGGGACTCATCGGAGCCGGTGGATTCGCGTAGTCGGCGCAGACCCTGCTCCGCGCGCGGTACGCGCACCAGGGAGTCGGCGGCCAGCGGCCGGTACCCGTCGGCGAGAACGCCAGGGATTCCGGCCTGGTAGTGGTTGCCGTGCACCAGCAGGCCGTCGGCGGGATACATCCAGCCCAGCCCGGCCGGTGTGGTCTCCAGATCGATGGCGAAGCCTTCTCGGCAGGTGAGCAGGGCGTTGCTGGCGACGTGGGCACGGGTGTGGCACAGCACGCGCAGCGCATCGCTGATGTTGTCCTGGTCCAGGGCGGTGCGGCGGATCACGGTCTGCGGCAGTCCGACGGCGTCGCTGAAGCGGCCGCCGAGGCCGTTGGCGTTGAGGGCGATCCCGGCGGAACTGGCGCCCTGCCGGCCTACCTGTCCGGCCTCCACCTGCATGATGAGCGTGGGCTTCGGCGGCTGGACGATACGGAGCATGACGACGGTGTCGGCGACTGCGGCCCGCCAGTCCCAGTTCTGACCGGCCCAGACATGGCCGTCCCCGCTGGCGCTGCCGTACGCGGCGAACGAGGTGCAGCCCTCTGCCGGTTCTTCCTCCTCGTGCATCCGGGCGAAGGAGTCGTCGTATATGACCTCGCCGCGCGCGTTGAGCGCCAGGACGTCGAGCAGGTCGATCCCGGCACCGTCCGCGATCCCCTGCATCTCGTCGAGCAGGTGCGGCGCGTAGTCGCGCACGGGCTCCAGCCAGCGCGCGGCGCGGGAGGTCACCTGCTGCCAGGTGAGTCCGGCCGATTCACCGAACGCTTCCGCGTAGTAGCCCAGCGCGGTCTCCAGCTGGGGGCCGACGGCCTCCCCGTACTGCCTGCCGCGCTGGGCCGGAGTTCCGGAGATTTCGATGATCGGCAAGCTGGCACTCATCGCGGGACTCCTAGGGAACATGTCATTTGCTGTAACCTCTGTTCCGGATGCGCTCATTCTTGAAACGAAGCGCTCATGAGCGTAACAACCGAGACGAGATAGTCAAGGGGTGTAATGAAGAATCCAGACTTCGGGAGTGCCGGCCCCGGCGGCCTCACTCGCCTGCGGGCCACCATCAGGGATCTATGGGATGATTTGTCCGCCTCTGAGCGAACGGTGGCCCAGTACCTTGCGAGCGCTCCGGCCGACCAGGTGATGTTCGCCAGCGCCCAGCAGTTGGGCACTGCGAGCGGCACCAGCAACGCCACCGTCGTGCGCGCACTCCAGCGCCTCGGCTACACAGGCCTTCCCGCACTCAAGCGGGAGCTGGCGGCGGATTTCACCTCGGCACTCGCGCCGGATGTCCGACTGAAGCAGCGCATCGCGCACGTCGGCCATGACCTGGAGACCATCTGGAACGACGTCTTCGAGGAGACACGGGACCGCATTGACCAGTGCCAGCGGCTGACAGGCATCGACGATCTCCAGAGGGCGGTAGAGGCGCTGGTGGAGGCGCGTGAGGTGTTCTGTTACGGCGTCGCGGCCTGCGAGCTCGCGGCACGCCACCTCGCGCTCGCACTCGGGCGCATCGGCCGCCGGGCACGGTTCGTCGGCGCCACCGGCTTCGCGCTCGCCGACCCGCTGCTCTCCCTCGCCCAGGGCGACGCCGTCGTGATCTTCCAGCCGGGGCGCGCGCTGCATGAACTCACCGTCCTGGTGGAGCGGGCCCGCGCGGTCGGCGCCCGGATCGTGATGATCACCGACGAACTGGGCGAAGCATTCGAGGACCGAGCCGACGCCGTCCTCACCGCGCCGCACACCCCCACGGGGAGCACGAACGAAGCCCTGACCGGCCTCATCGTCGCGGACGCCCTCCTGCTCGCCCTCGCCACGCTCGACGAGACACGTGCCGTCGAGCACTCGCACCAACTGACCGTCCTGCGTGAGCAGCTACTGGAACCCGGCGAGCCCCGCACACGCAGGACATGAGTGGGTCATCCGGTTTGAACGGGCCAGACCTTTGGTGAACCGTGCCGATCAGGGCTCCGGGTAGTCGTGCAGTGCTGCCAACAGGAGTCCGGCGTCCACCCGCCTGCCGCCTGTGTCGTCCCGGATGGCGATCCAGTGCGCCAACACCTCGACGCTGCCCAGCCCGCGCCCGTGTTCGACGGGGTCGGTGTCGCGCGACGCGGATCGCGCGGCGTCCGGCAGTCCGCGGTCGGTAACCGTGACGTGCAGGATCTCCCGCGCAGAACGAGCCTGACGGTCATCGCCGAGCGGCCGTGCTGGACGGCGTTGGTGGACAGTTCACTGACGACGAGCACCGCGCAATCACGGTTGTCGCCCGCGGACACTTGCCAGTGAGTGAGCACGGCTGCGGTGAACTTCCGAGCGGTCCGGACATGGGTCTCCGCGGTGGGCAGTGTGACCAGCGCCTGAAGCGGCCCGGCGGGCGGATCTGCGGCCCGGCGCGGGCGGGCTGCGCTTACCCCCTGTCTGTCACGTTCCTATCCGGGCGCGCCCTGCCCCGCACTGAGGCCATCCAGCAGGAGGTCCCCGAGTTCGGAGAAGGCGTCGCCTGCGGTCAGGCCGGTGCTCTCCAGAAGGGCCCCCGACTGGAGTGCGTCGATGGTCACTGCCACGACCTGGGCGGCGAAGTGTCCGTTGAGCGCGCGGAAGACGCCAGTTTGTACGCCTTCCTCGATCATTTGGTGGACCCGGTGCGCGGCGGCGGCAGAGTTCTTGCGGTAGATCTGTGCGGTCGGTTCGTAACCCACCATGTCGTCGTAGAAGGCGTTGGAGTGACGGCGCATGGCCGTGCCGATGCCGGCGAGGTAGACCCGGATGCGCTGCCGGGGGTCGAGCTCGGCCTGGACGGCCTGCTCGATCTCGGCCGTCACGGCCCGGAAGAAGGCGCGGGTGACCGCCAGTACCAGCTGTTCCTTCGTGGAGGCCAGGCTGTACAGCGTCGCCTTGGAGCATCCGAGCCGCTGGGTGAGCTCATCCATGGTCACCGCGGTGAAGCCTTCGGCCAGGATGATCGCCTCGGCCTGACGCAGCAGTTCGTCCCGCCGGCGAGTGTCCACGACCCGCCGGCGGGCCGTTTTGCGCGGGCGTCGGTCACGCGAGTCAGTTGGGGCCGTCACCGCAGCAGTCTCCCATGGACGTCATTGCCGGAACCGGCGGGTGGTCGTCCGGGCCGGGAGTCCGAGACTTACGAGGGGGTACCAGGGTACCGCTCGACGTACCTGGGCTGCGGCAGTCCCCGCTGGCGATGCGACGGCCGCTGCGTGACCGTGGATGCGGCGCTCTACCGGATCGAGGACCCGATCGAGATGCCACCGTCCACGTCCAGGACGATGCCAGTGATGTAGCTGGCGGCATCGCTTGCGAGGAAGGCCGCGGCTTCGGCGATGTCCTGGGGGCGGCCGGTGTGGCGCATGGGGATCTTGTTGGTGAGCTTGTCGCGTGCGGGGCCGTTCATGGAGGCGAGCATGGGTGTCTCGATGAGGCCGGGTGCGATGGCGTTGGCGGTGATGCCGTGGCGGGCGCCTTCCAGCGCGAGGGTGCGGGTCATGCCGACGATGCCGGCCTTGGCGGCCACGTAGTTGGTCTGGCCGAAGTTCCCGCGCCATGACATGGAGGAGAAGCTGACGATACGGCCGTAGCCCTGGCGTTTCATGGGGGCGAACGCGGCGCGGGCGCAGTGGAAGCCGCCGGTGAGGCTGACGTCGATGACGGCGTGCCAGTCGTCGTCGGTGATGTCCTCGACGCGGTTGTCGCGGAGGATGCCGGCGTTGTTGACCAGCACGTCGATGCGGCCGAGATCGGTGGTGACGCCGTCGATCCAGGCGTTGACCTGGGCGGAGTCGGTCACGTCCACCCTGTCGGTGCGGAGTTTGGCGTCGTGGGCGTCGGTGATGGTCCCGGCGGCGTCGGTGAGGGCTTGTTCGTTGACGTCGGCCAGCGCGAGCGTGGCGCCCTCGGCGGCGAACCGGGTCGCCATGGCGAGGCCAAGGCCCTGTGCGGCCCCGGTGATGGCGACGACGCGTCCCTGGTAGCGATTCATGTGTTGTCCGCTTTCGTGGTAGGGGGAGTGAGGAAGGCCCGCAGGGCGTCGGCCACCGAGCTCGCAGACCAGTTGTCGGCGAAGACCTCCAGTTCCTCGCGCAGGGCCTGCTCGGGGGCCATGCCGTCGATCCGGTGCAGCAGCGTCTTGAGGTGTCGCTGAGCGGGGCGGTGGCGGTCGGCCAAATGCTGGCAGATACGGGTGGCGGTGGCGATGAGGTCGGCCTCGGGCACGATCGCGCGAATCCAGCCGGTGTGTGTGAACGCGGTCGCGGGGATCAGTTCGCCGGTGAGCAGGAGCCAGCGGGACAGTCCCCGTCCGACCGCGTCGGGCAGCCGGACGCTCGAGCCGCCGGCTGGTACCAGACGCCGCTGGAGGTGACCGTCGCCGATGAGGGTGGTGTCGGCGGCGACGACGACATCGCAGGCCAGCGCGAGTTCGAGGCCGCCGGCGACGGCGTGACCGTGCAGGACGGCGACCCAGGGTTTCGGGCTGGCCGCGATACGGCTGAAGCAGGCCGACACGTCGGTGAGGAAGTCGACCGGGTTGTCGCCCGCGTCGTGGAGTTCCAGGAATTGGTGGAAGTCACCGCCGGCGCAGAAGCTCGGCCCCTTGCCTGCCACCGCGATGACCGCTGTGCCGGGATCGGCCTCGGCGCTGGTGATCTGCTTGTTCAGGGCTTCGATGAGGGTGACGTCGAGGGCGTTGCGCCGCTGAGGGCGGTTGAGCAGGAGCCATCGGACGGTGCCGTGTTGCTCGACGAGCAGGGGTTCCGTGCCGGTCAACGGGGCTCCGGGGTGGTGAGTTCGGTGTGTCGGCGGTTGCGCAGCAGGTAGCGCTGGGTCTTGCCGCTGGGTGTCTTGGGCAGGGCGTCGATGAAGTGGATTGTGCGCGGGTAGGCGTGGGCGGCGTAGCGGGTCTTGACCAATTGTTGGAGTTCGGTGGCCAGGTCCGGTGAGCCGTTGTCGCCGTCGCGCAGGACGACGTACGCCTCGATGACCTCGCCGCGGACGTCGTCCGGTGCGCCGATCACGCTGCACTCGGCGACGGCGGGGTGCTGGGCGAGGACGCTCTCGATCTCGAACGGCCCGATCCGGTAGCCGGCCATGATGATGACGTCGTCGTCGCGGGAGGAGAAGAAGAAGTCTCCGTCGGCGTCGATGCGCCCGGCGTCGCCGGTGAGGTACCAGTGGCCGTCGGGGGTGAACTTGGAAGCGCTCTGTCCGGGGATCTGGTAGTCGCGGAAGGTCATCAGCGGGCTCCCGGCGACGTCGATCGCGACCCGGCCGAGTACGCCCGGTCCTGCGGGCTCGTCCTTCTCGTCGGCCAGGACGGTGAGGTTCCATCCGGGTACCGGCCGGCCCATCGATCCCGTCTTGAGGGGACGGGCGAGTTCGCTGTGGTGGTGGTTCGCCAGGGGCATGCCGACCTCGGTCTGGCCGAAGTGGTCGTGCACGGCGAGGCCGAGTGCGGCGTGGGCCCACTCGTTGACCTCGGGAGTCAGGGGCTCGCCGGCGCTGGACGCCCGCTGCAGGCGCAGGCCCTGTGGGACCGGCACCGGCGAGGAGCGCAGTCCCCGGTACACGGTGGGGGCGGCGGTGAAGTCGGTGACCTGGTGGTCGGTGAGGGTGCGCCAGGTCGTCTCGGGGGAGAAGCCACCGGTCAGCAGCAGGCTGGGGATGCCGGCGGCCATCGGGGCGACGATGGCGGAGTACAGGCCGTAGGCCCAGCCGGGGTCGGCGGCGCACCAGTAGCTGCTGCCTTGGGTGACGTCCAGGGCGTACTCCAGGTAGATCTGCCATCCGGGGATGTAGGAGACGGGGTGTATGACGCCCTTGGGCTTGCCGGTGGTGCCGGAGGTGAACATGTGCACCAGTGGGCCGTCCCCGCTGGTGGTGACGGCGGGCACCGGTTCCGGTGGCGCGGCCGCGACGAGGGAGGCGAGCCCCGTGGCACCGTGCGAAGTGCTGTTTCCGGTGACGACGAGGCGGCGCTGGGGGTCGTCCGGCAGGTCGGGGCCGGGGTCGAGTTTGTGGCGCTGGTCCGGGTCGACGATCACCACGTGCGCTCCCGCGCCCTCCAGGCGCAGGGCGATGGCCTGGGGCGCGAAGGCGGTGAACAGCGGGACGTAGACCGCGCCGAGCCGCCAAATCGCCAGGATGACGGTGACCAGGTCGGTGCTCTTGCCCATCAGGGTCGCCACTCTGTCACCCGGACCGACCCCCAGTCCCTGCAGTGCCCGCGCGTACCGGTGCGAGTCCGCGGTGAGCTTGCCGAAGGTCAGCGTCGATGCCTTTCCGTCGCCGTCGACCACGGTGAAGGCGACCCGGTGGGCGGGATGCCGGTCACACAGCAGGTGGGCCACGTTGAGGGAAGGAGCCGCGAAGGTCGAGGTCAGCTCGGCGACCCGGTCGGCGGCGCTCACGGCTGGTCCTTGCGGTCGATGACCGGGAGAACCAGGCGGCTGGGGTGGTCCGGCTCGTGAGGGATGTGGTTGAGCGCGGGAACCATCTGCTCCTCGCCCTGGCGGGCGATGTTGGCGGCGAGGGTTGCGCCGTCAGGCATCGGGACTTGGACGTCTATGTCGTATGGGTGCTGCATTGGTGCTCCTCGTCGAGCCGCGGCGGCGTTGCCTGGATGTGGGTACGTTAGGAGGTACGTTCGTACCCTGTCAATTACCCTCACGGAAGACGGACCGCCGCGACCTCCTGCGGCGGGCTGACTTCCGTGTCCACTTGTCGTGTTCAAACCCGTTCCTTCATCCCTGATGGTGTCGACGGGTGCTTCGTTGGCCGTGGTGCCCATGACAAAGGGGTGCCGGAGACTGCTCGTCATGGGGCGGGATGGCGGGTGCGCGGAATCCGCCCGGAACGCTTTCAGTCGTGTCGGCGGATGCCCGCGGCTTTGGGAGGGTCCGCGGCGGGTGCGGTTCTGCTGATGGCTTTGGCGTGCGGCGTCGATGCGGCACAGACGGCCCGCCCCCGCGCAGGGCTCCTGGTTGTTCTCGTAGACGGAGCACTGCGGGGCCCGGCACTGGCAGGCCGGCGTCCGGACGGGTCGCGACGGCCTTCGCGCGGGCGAGCGCGTGTGCAGGGGCGAACCGGCGCAGTGCCGCGATGTCCTGGGACCACCGGGCTGGCGGGCCACCGGGTGAGGAGCAGGTGACCGCCGCTGTGCGATCGCTGTGGCCAGCGACGCGGATGGTCCACAGCTGGCCTAGACCCCGCCCCCGGCATCCCCGCTCGCCACCGAACCGATCTGTAAATCGAGGTCGGCTCGGGCGGCAGAGCGAGATCAGATCAGGCGGCCACTCTTTGTGGCGCTGATCGGCGCTCCGCTCGCGTTGTCGCTGCGCAGGACCGCCTCTTCGCCGGCGAAGTCGTAACCGCGATAGCTGAGCCAGTAGCAGGTACCTCCCACCGCCAAGCCAACGAACACAGCCAGGTCGGCGCCACCGATCGCATCGGCGACTGGTCCGATGAACGCGCTGGTGCTCATGAACGGTACCTCCGCGGCGGCGCCCAGCGTGTAGGCGAGCAAGCCGCGGCCGTTGATCCGGCCGTAGATGCCGTCAGCCTTGAAGATTTGCGCGATGGAGTAGCGGCCACGGCGGACCAGGAAGTAGTCGACGAGGTTGATCGCCGTCCACGGCGCGAAGAGGTAGAGGAGGAGCGTCAGATAGGTGCCGAACGAGCTGAGGAAGTCGTCAGAGGCGAGGAACGTCAGCAGGAGCACGACCGCACTGACCACTAGGACCGCGACTGTTCGCAACCGCGCGGTGGGCCGAATGTCCCGAACCGTGTCGAGCATGCTGATGAGGGTGAGGGCCGCGCCGTAGGTGTTCATGGCCATCGCCGCGATGAGCCCGAGCAGGCCGATCAGCACGACGATGCGGCCAAACCCGACAGTGGCCGCGTCGCCTGCTGCGACCACGCCAGCGACGGCGTCGCCGGGTACGAATCGAGCCGCCAGCAAGGCCCCGAGGGTCGCGAGCCACATCGAGCTCAGGCTCATGCCGAGGTAGGTGCACCAGAACATCGCCCGTGGCGACACTGTGGGGGGCAGGTAGCGGGTGTAGTCGGAAACGTAGATCGCCCAGTTGATCTGGTAGCCGGCTGCCAGGCCGAAGACGACCAGGAAGGGCGTCCACGCGAAACCATGAGCTGCCGGGGCAACTGCGGCTGCTGTGGCGTCGCTGCCGACCGCGACGACGGTCAGAACTGCGAAGGAGATGAGGAAGGCAGGGGTGATCCACCGGGTTGCGTGGTGGATCCAGTTGTACCCCAAGAGTGCGATGACGGCAGATATCGTCACCGCGGCCAGAACCGATGCCGTCTTCCCGAGGCCGATGCCCACGGACAGGCTCTGGGCCGCGAGGATGCAGGCAAATGTGTTGAAACCGATGTAGTTCACAAGTGCCAGGACGAAGACGCCACCTGCACCCGCGTACCCGAATTGTGGTCGCGACTGGATCAGTTGGGGCAATCCGAGGTGGGGTCCCTGTGTCGAGTGCAGCGCAGCGAAGATCGCGCCGAACGCGGACCCGGCACAGGCAGCGATGATGATCCAGAGCAGATCGGCGCCGAGGGCGACCCCCGCTGCCCCGACCGCGACCGTGCCGACATTGGCATTGCCGGCGATCCACACGGGTGCGAGGTGCCACACCTTCCCGTGTCGTTCGCCAAGCGGGATGTGATCGATCGACCGCGCCTCGATCGCAGACGCTGCGACGGTGGAGGGGTCTTGAGCAGCTTGCATTGGGTCACCTCGACTGTGCCAGTGGACTCCGCCCCATCAATGGGGGTAGCTATGTATACAAGTGAGCGTCTTGCATGTAAATACTTGACTTGCATTTGCTGGCTGTGTCGGCCACCCCGAACCACCTGAGAGGTGACATCATGACCACCCCCTTCGCCAACGCTCCTGGCAAGCGGCGCGCTGAACGTCTCCCGCTGACCGAACCTCCGCCGCACGCCCGCCAGCACGCGGTGTCCATGCGCGACGGAATTCGGCTCGCGACCGATATGTATCTTCCGCCCGCGGGAGACGGGCCGGTCTTGCTGGCACGACTGCCGTACGACAAGACCAGCGCAGAGTGCTTCATGCCCCAGATCGCAGACTGGTTCACGGCCCACGGTTACGTCGTCGTGGTGCAAGACGTCCGCGGCAAACTTCGCTCCGACGGTGCTCTCATGCCGTTCGTCGCGGAGATCGACGACGCCTACGACACCCTGGAGTGGATCGTTGCTCAGCCATGGGCAACCGGCCCAGTGGGCATGTTCGGCGACTCCTACTACGGCTTTACTCAATGGGCCGCAGCTGCCAGTGGCCACCCGGCACTGCGTGCCATCACCCCGCGAGTGACGGCCCCAGTGTTGCGGCGCGCTGTTCGCCGGCAGGACGTCTTCCCGCTCGAGCTGTGCACGGTGTGGGCACTACAGACCTGGGTCGACGAGGGCCTCTACGACTACGAGGGGACCATCGATTGGCGCGTACGGCCACAGTCCGAGATCGCAGCCACCGCCTTGGGCGGGCGGCGCCCCCTCTTCCTCGACGAGTGGGCCACCGGGAAGCTGGATGTGACAACGCTGCCAGTCACCGACCACATCCCCACCTTGCACCTGGCCGGCTTCGACGACTACTTCCTCAGCGACCAGCTAGCAGCGTGGGAACAGGCACGGACTGGACCGGCAGAGCACCTTCTTGTCGTCGACGTTCGCGACCACGGCTGGACTGCACGGCGTCCGACCGGTGAGCCGTATGCCGACCCGTTCGCCAGTCCGGGCGCCCAGAAGAAGTTTCTTGACGACTACCTCGGCCTCCTGCTGCCCTTCTTCGAGCGCCACCTCAAAGGCGCCGAGCTGCCGGTACCGGCAGCTGTGCGGTGGCGGCTGGGTTCTGAGGAGTTTTGCGAGGACGACCACTGGCCACCGCGCGGCACGACCGAGGCCTCTTTGTTCCTGACCTCCGATGGCCGCCTCTCCCCCGCGCCCAGCCCGACCAGCGAGGTGCGCTGGCACCATGATCCGACCGATCCTGTTCCCAGCCTGGCGCATCCGCACTACCCGAACATCGACCCTCCCGACGAGTCTTGCGTTCTCGGTCGCGATGACGTTGTCAGATTCGTAGGCGAACCGGCCGAAGCGCCCATGGAGATCCTCGGCCGGGCCACCCTCGCGGGACGGTTCCGGGGCGGCTGTGGATCTGCACACGTCATGGTCCGGCTCCTTGACCTCGCACCGGATGGAACTGCGCGCCGCATTGGCGATGGTGCCGCCCTCATCCGGGCCCCCTGGCCAGCTGAGGCGACCGTCGACCTCGGCGTGATCGGTTGTCGACTTGATGTGGGCCACCGCCTTGCTGTCCTGGTCTCGGGGAGCAGCTTCCCGCAGTACGCTGTCCACCCCGGCACTGACGAAGAGCCGTGGACAGCCACTACAGTCACCACGGTTGAGCTCGCCATGGCGACCGGAGGCACTGCCGGCACCGCGCTCACGATCGGCATCCTCAACCCGGCGGGATCGGCAACGTGAAGGGTTTCCGGCCGCATACGAAGACGCCGATCGAGCGCACCCCCGCGTCTGCCCGCGTCTACCACGAGCTTCGACGCCGGATTCTGCACGGCGAGCTTGCGGCAGGCAGCCCGCTCAGCGAGACCGAGATCGCGGACGAGCTAGAAGTTTCGCGGACACCGGTCCGTGAGGCACTGCGAGAATTGCTCTCCGATGCTCTCGTCCTGGACGGACGTCGCCGCCAGTGCGTGGTGGCCGATACATCGCCCGAACTCGAACGTGAGGTGCTACTGATGCGCACCGCGCTTGAGAGTCTCGCCGCGAGAGAAGCGGCGACCGTCGCCGACGAATCGGGCAGCGACGTGCTGCACCTCATCATGGTCCGAACGCGACGGGCTCTCGCGGCCAAAGATGTCAACGCTGCGCTCGACTGCGACGACGAGTTCCACCAGCATCTGGCCGCGATGTCGGGGCTGCCAATTGTCGCCGACACCGTCCGGCGACTACGCGGCTTCGCACGTCTGATCGGCCTGAAGAAGGGGTGGCATCTGGCCGACCTGCGCCGTTCCGCGGACGAGCACCAACAGATCATCGCCGCCCTCGAAAGCGGCGAACCTGATCTCGCCGAACGGCTAATGGTGGATCATCTCAAAACAGGAAGCGGCGAACACGGCCGACAGTAGGCCACCCGTGGCACTGCGCGCGCTCCGATCCCTTGGCTCGTGGCATCCCACACATTCGGACCGGGCGACATTGGCTGGGCACCGAATGCGGTGACAGGCTCGACCGACGAAGGTGTGGAGGTCGGTGCCAGCTCGCGGACCCGACCAGCGACAGAACGTGGTCGCGACCGAGGCCCCTCGCTCAAGGGGCGGATTCCAGTGGTCGTCGCAACACGTGATCACTGACGTGTGGTGGCGAGCAGTTTAGATAGACGCTCGGCTGGGGTTTCCCAGCCGAGCGTCTTGCGCGGGCGGCTGTTGAGTTCGGCGGCAACCGCGGCGAAGCGAACACCCGCTCCGACTCCGCACCGGCCCGCACCGCCCGCCGCGCCACCGAGGCCCACCGCCGCTGCGCCGCCACTACCTCCGGCAGGCCACGCAGCTCGAGGTGCTCCAGCGGCTGGTTGGCGTCCGCGTCCAACAGCCACCGCCCATGCCGAACACACGCCCGCTCCCACCGCGGCGCGTACCGCACCGCCCGCAGAGCCGTCCCCGTGCGCCGGGCCGTGCACAGCCGGCAGCCGAACGCCACCGGCCCGGCCACCGCGCCACCGATCCGCCACAGCCCCACCGGATCGCCATTCTCGGCGCGCAGCTTGGTGTCCCCTTCTTCCCAGGACGGCAACGCCCGTGCCAGCACGTCTTCCTCGACGCCGCATATGCCCGCCAGGAGCTGGCGTCCGGCTGCGTTCAGCAGCACCTCGGCGTCAGCCCGTGCGCCTCCGCCCTCGTGCCCAGGCGGGTAGTTGCGCCACTTCCAGCATGCCCGCAGCACCTTCGCTTCCATCCCGTAGCGGCTGGCGACGCGGTGGATCAGCGACGAGGTCGTCTCTCCCTGCAGGGGAGCGGTCCGCAGCAGGCCCGGGTGATGAGTCACTCCGCCACGGTCTCGTCTTCGCCCTCCACGGCGGGCGCTTTCGCAATGATGCCAGCGGAATCAAAGCAAGCCTCCCCTGGCCCCCAGCGGCCGCCGCGTGCGGACCCCAGGTGCCGGTCCGCCCGCTGAGCCGAAACCGCCTAGCGGCGGGTGAGGTGAGTGAGGGTGACTCCGTTAGGGAAGGCGGTGCGCTCGGCAACGTCGAAGACGGTGGGGTCGAAGGAACAGTCGACTACCGCGATTCCGGTTCCGGCGACGACCGGATACGTCTTAATCAGCAGCTCGTCGATCTCGGGCAGTAGGGTGCCCGCGAGCTGGCCGCCCCCGCAGAGCCAGATGTCCAGGCCGGCGCCCGCTTCGTTCTTGAGTTCGCGGACGAGGGCGAGCGGGTCGCCCGGCACGATAGTGACTGCTGGGTCGGTGTCCGGCTTGAGGGTGCTGGACACGACGTACTGGCGCAGGTGCGCGTAGGGGCTGGTGATCCCGTTGTCGAGGGCTGGGCGGTAGGTGCCGTGGCCCATGACCACGGTGTCGAACCGCCGGTTGGGTGCGTCGGCGACGCCGACGGCCGCACGGTAAGCGGTCGGGATGGTCTCCGGGTACAGCGCGTTTACCCAGGTCGAGTAGGCGGCGGCCTGCTGCTCGTCGCCCTGCGGAAAGAAGTCAAACTCACCGCTGGGACCGGCGATGCGGCCGTCGAGCGAGATGCCGATGTAGTACACGAGCTTTCGCATAAAGTTCCCCATACGTAGTACTCTACTTGTAGTGGCTGAAACGTAGTACTACATGCGGAGTGGTGTCAATGGCGAGGCGGAACGACCAGCGGCGCGCGGCCCTCGTTGACGCGGCAATCGAAGTACTGGCCCGGGAAGGCGCACGCGGCCTGACCTTCCGATCCGTAGACGCTGAGGCCACCGTGCCCGCCGGCACGGCGTCCAACTACTTCGCCAACCGCGACGACCTGTTCACTCAGGCCGGCGCACGTGTATACGAACGGCTCCAGCCCGACGAGGCCACGATCGCCCGCCAGCAAGCGGCCGGCCGCGACCGAGAGACCTACGCGCGACTGATGCGCGAACTCGTCGGCCGCATCGCCTCCTTCCGCACCGGATACCTCGCGCTGCTGGAACTTCGCCTTGAGGCCACGCGCCGCCCCGAACTACGCAAGGTCCTCACTGAGCGAGTCCGAGCCGACGTGGACGCCAACGTCGCCTATCACGAGGCATCCGGTCTCCCCGGCGACGCCACGGCGGTCAAGCTGCTCATGCTGACGCTGAACTGGCTAATCGTTGAACAGCTCACCCTGCCGGACGTCTTCACGGAGGCAGAGCGTGATCAACTGGTGACGGCCGCAGTGGAGCGCATAGTGGCTGCGGCATAGACGTCCGACCCCGGGCTGGCTCGGCTGGACCGGGCCGACGTCGGCATGTGCCTCACTCCTGGCTCCGTCCGCTGATCCGAGAGAAGCGGCCTAGGTGGAGTCAAATCTCACCAAGGGAACGGGGCTGTGAACCGCTCACGTGGAGTCAGAAAAGACCTACAACTGGAGTCGGTTGTCACCTACGAAGCCAGGAGCCAGGGTGCGGCCGCGGATCACTCCGTGGAATGCCACCAGCTGCGCAGGGGTGCGGCGCCCGCGCCCTTGGCGAGGGAACCGTCTGGGTTGCGGTCGGGCATGCCGACGAGCTGCTGCTCGATCGGGCTGAGGGCGGGATCGGCCAGTAGGTCGGTGGCAGGGTCGTCGACAGGCTGGAGCCACCGGTAGCCGTACTGGAGCATCAAGGCGATGCGGGGACGGCCGGAGAGGTTGATGCCGCTGGCGTGCCAGGTGCGGTTCTCGAACAGCACGGCGTCGCCGTCCTTGAGGTCGGGCGTGAGCGCTCCGACGGGATCGGCCGCGCCGTCGGGGATACGTGGTTCCTCGGTGAGGAGGTGGCTGCCCGGCAGGAACATGGTGAGCCCGCAGTCACCAGTGATGGGGGAGAGGTAGTGGGCGACCTTGATGGCCATGCGCGGCGTGTGCGCGAAGCCGAGGTCGGCGGTCACGCCGTACATATCGCGGTGCCATCCGGGGCGTTCGGGCGTGCGGATGGTGCGCGCGGGGCCTGAGGGCAGGGCGATCAGGTGGGCGGAGAGCAGGTGCAGGTTAGGGCTCAGCAGGCCGACGACGGTCGGCAGGGTGCGGGGGTTGGCCAGCAGGGGCAGGAAGGCGCGCTCGAGGTCGAGGCAGCCGCGGAAGCCGTCCTTGCCGTCGCCTCCTCGGTCGCGGCCGCGGGTGATGTCACTGGCGAGGAGCCGTTCGGCTGCGGTCAGCAGACTGGCGCGCAGGGCAGGGTCGATGGCCTGGCGGATGACGGCGTAGCCGTCGCGGTCGAAGGCGTTGGAGACGGCCGGGTCGGGCTGGCGGGGCGGGGTGAGGGTGGTGGTCATGATGCGGTGGCCTCCGTCGGAAGCAGGGCGGTGTGGGTGGCGAGCTGCCACAGGTCGTCGTCGTCGAGGCGGCAGTGGGCCAGGAGTTGTGCCTGGGTGAGGGGGCGGCCGGGGTCGCGGTAGCCGAGCACGGTGAGGCGGTTGCCGGGATGGCGGGCGCCGAGCAGGGCGTGGACGTCGGCCGGGTAGCCGGTGGTGGCGAGGATGACGGGCGCGCGGTTGCCGAAGTGTTCGGTGAAGGCCGTCTCGGTCAGGGCGAGGGGGCGTGTGCCGGCTTCGGCCAGGGCGGTGAGGTCGTGCACGTGGACGTAGCGCAGCAGCAGGTGCGGGTGTTCGGTGCGCAGGCGGCGGGCGAGGGTGGTGAGCCGTTCGGCGGGCAGGTCGCCGGCGGAGGCCAGGACGAGGTCGGGCTCGCCGGGGTCGGGGTGGCTCAGGTGCGGCCAGCGGGCGATGCCGTGGCGCAGTTCCTCATCCAGGGTGTCCAGGGGGTGCTGGAGGGTTGGGTGTTTGCCGGCGATGACGACGGTGCAGCGCTCCAGCTTGCGCAGGGCGAAGGTGAGGGCCGCGGCCGTGCGGGCGGGGTCGGCGGGGGTGAGGACG
>NZ_JARGEF010000122.1:0-23108 GCF_033794725.1 Streptomyces sp. ID05-39B
GGCGGGTTTCAGGTGAGGTTGCCGGCCAGCGCGAGGTCATGGAGGAAGCGCGTCAGCGTCATCAGCACATCGCGGCTGGAGGCCCGGCGGCGCACGTCGCACTCCACGATCGGGATCTCCGGCGGCAGGTCGAGGGCGCCCCGCAGGTCCTCGATCGGGTAACGGGGCCCGTCGGGGAAGGTGTTGACGGCGACCACGAAGGGCACACCGCGTTCCTCCAGCCGGCCCACGGCCTCGAAGCTGACCTCCAGACGGCGGGTGTCGACCAGCACGACCGCGCCGAGGGCGCCCTCGAACAGGCCGTTCCACAGGAACCAGAACCGCTCCTGGCCCGGTGTGCCGAAGAGGTAGAGCACGACCTGGTCCGTGATCCGGATGCGGCCGAAGTCCATCGCCACGGTGGTGGCGGTCTTGCTGTCGGAGCCGTAGTTGTCGTCGACGCCGATGCCCGCCTGCGTCATGGTCTCCTCGGTGGTCAGCGGCTTGATCTCGCTGACCGACCCGACCATGGTCGTCTTGCCGACACCGAAACCGCCCACGATGACGATCTTGGCCGCCGCCGTCGTGGTGTGCGGCAGATGGTCCTCGGCGCGTGGGCCGGGGATGGTGTCAGAGCCGTTGAAGTCCATTCATCACCGCTTCGAGGAGGGAACGGTCGGGAAGGTGCTGCCGGACGATCGGGGCGCGCGCCTGCACGAGTTCGGCCGCCAGCATCTCGGTGAGCAGCACTGTCACCACGCTGAACGGCAGGCTGAGGTAGGCCGACACCTCGGCCACCGCCAGCGGGGCCCGGCACATCCGCAGCACCGCCGACTGCTCCGGGGTGGCGGAGGAGGGCGGTTCGGCGCGCGCCACGATTAACGTGACGAGGTCGAGGGGGGCGCGCTCGCCGTCCGGACCGGTGATGATGTACAGCCGCTCGGGGTTCTTGCCCTCGCCCTCCTTGGGCGGCTGCGGGGTCGGTTCCGGGTCGGGTTCGCGCCGCCGGCGTTGGGGAGGAGTCATACGCTCTGCCCGGTGCGCCGGGGCGGACTGGTCAGGTGGGCGCCGATCCGGACCACGAGGTCGCGCATCATGCCGCTCATCCGGCCGGCCTCGCAGCGCACATCGGCGAGGACCGCGAGGTAGGCGTTGGCGCCGGCGGACATCATGTAGAAGTAACCGCCGTTCAGCTCGATCATGACCAGGTTCATCTCGCCGTCGCTGGAGTGGATCTCCTGGGCGACGGCGTTGGCCAGGCTCTGCAGGCCGGCGCAGGCGGCGGCGACCCGGTCGGCGGCGTCGGGGTCACCGGCGTAGCGGGCGATGCGCAGTCCGTCGGCCGAGAGCACGACGATCATCTCGATGCCCGGAACGCCGTCGTAGAGCTCCTTGAGCAGCCAGTCGAAGTTTTGGCGCTGCTGGATCACGTGAGGTCCCCTTCGTCGTCGGCCTCGGGCACGGCCTTTTCCTTGAGCAGATGCAGGTAAGCGGTGGGATTGCGGGTGAAGTCCGTCGGGTGGTGGCCGGGAGGGGCTTCCTTCTTCAGGCCCTCCCAGAAGGCCTCGAAGGCCACGCCGGGCTCCTGCCTCTTCTGGTCGGGATCGGGCTGCGGCTTCGGCATCGCGAACGGGTCCGGCTCACCGGCGAGTTCGGCGGCCTGCGCTGCGTACGCCTCGCGGTAGCGCTGGGTGATCGAGATCGTCGTCTTGCTGCGGCGCTGCGGCAGGCCCTTGTCGGTCCACTCGGTGACCTCGGGCACCTCGTCGTCCAGGGAGACACCCGCCGGGATCCTCGGGTTGGTGGGGCGGCGCTTCTTCGGGGGCCGCTTCGGGCTCTCGACCTCGAGGTTGCCCAGGTCGATCTGCGGTACGGCGGTGGCGCCGATGCCGTGGGCGAAGCCGGGCGCCGGGTCGGAGGTGACCATCTCGCTCGGCGCGATCAGTACGGCGCGGACGCCGCCGTAGGCCGAGGCGCGCAGCGACACCTGCATCTTGAACGCGGTGCAGAGCCGGCCCACGACCGCGAGGCCTAGGCGCGGGGTGCCGCCGGCTTCCTGGATGTCGACGCCGGCCATGGCCTGTTCCAGCATGCGCTCGGCCTTGGCGCGGGCCTCCTCGCTGAGGCTGACGCCGGCGTCCTCGATCTCGATGGCGATGCCGGTCTGCACCTCGATCGCGTTGACGTGCACCTTGCTGGTGGGCGGCGAGTAGCGGGTGGAGTTGTCGAGGAGTTCGGCGAGCGCGTGGATCAGCGGTTCGACGGACAGGCCGCGGATGTTGACCTTGGCGATGGAGTCGAGCTGGATGCGGCGGTACTCCAGGATGCGGGACATGGCGCCGCGCAGCACGCTGTACAGCGGGACCGGCTGGGGCCAGTTGCGGCTGGGGCGGCCGCCGCCGAGCACGCCGATGGAGTCGGCGAGGCGGCCGATCAGGGCGGTGCCGTGGTCGATGCGCAGGAGGTCGTCGAAGACCTCGGGGTTGCGGCCGTGGTCCTCCTCCATCTCCCGAAGTTCCGCGGCCTGTTGGTGCACGATGGCCTGCACGCGCCGGGCGACGCTGACGAACGAGCGCTGGGCGGAGTCGCGCAGGGCCTCCTCGTGGTCGACGGTCTCGAGGATCCCCTTGACCACCTTCTTCTGGCCCTCGTCGAGGTCGCGGTATTCGGCGTCGACGTCGGCGAAGTGGAGCATCACCTCGCGGGGCGAGTTCCCGGCGCGCAGCCAGGTCACCGCCTGGGGGACGATGTAGTCGGCGAGCCGGAGGTTCTGCTCCCCCTGGGCGGCGACCCGGCGCTCCAGGTACGCGATCCGGCGTTCCTTCTCCGCGCGCAGTTCCTTCAGTTGGCGGCCACGGCGGACCGACTCGGCCCCGGCGACGATCACCAGGAGCGTGGCGACGGCTCCGCAGGCGCCGACGGCGGTCCGGGCCGGCTCGGCCACCAGGGCGACGGCCGCACCGGTCGCCGCGGCCATCACTATCGCCGGCAGCAACACCATGCGCGCGTAGGCCAGTTCTCGCCGACCGGGTGGGGACTGAACACTCACCATGTGGGCACCCTCTGTAGGGGATCTGTCGGTATCTTCGGGGTATTGGGGAACAAGCGCACGAATACGCCTCAACTCGGTGCGCCGCGGGCGAGCTTAGTCCGACCGGATCATCGCCGTGTCATATTCAGCAACCGCCTGAAACCACGGCAGCACCTGGAGTAACCTCGGGCGTTTCACACGCTCGGAAACCGTTCGCACACCGTGCGTAATGGCGTACGGGCGTGCGAGCACCTTCACCGGGGCGGGTGAATCGGGGCCCGGATCAGGGGTGAGGGATCAGGGCCGATCAAGGGCGACGGATCAGGGCACGCGGGGCCGACCGCCGTGAGGCCGCCGTCCTGCGCGCCTCGGGCGGCTCGCGGGTCGCGCGTCAGGCGCCGACGATGCGCAGGGCCGCGTCGGCGGTGGCGCGGGCGAAGTCCGAGACGGGGCGCTCGGGGTCGGAGCGGTGGACGAGGATGACGCCCTCGATGAGCCCGAAGACGAGATCCGTCCGCAGATCCAGCTCGCTCTTGGCGAGTGTGCCGCCGACGGTGGTCGCTGCGAGCAACTGCCGGTAGCAGTCCTTCAGTTCGGCACGCACGGCATGGAACCCGGCGAACCGTTCGGTGCGCACCTCGGGCAGCAGATACAGCCCGCCGAGGTTGTGCGAGCCGCCGCACAGCAGCTCCACGTCGGTGCGGCACAGCTCCCACAGCCGGTCCGCGGCCGGCCGCAGGTCGTCCGCGAGCAGGGCGCGGGCGTACCCCAGGGACGGGGTGACCGTGGACTCCAGCAGCGCGGCGAGGAGTTCCTCCTTGCCGGAGACGTAGTGGTACATGGAGGCCTGGCGCATGCCGGCCCGCTCGGCCACGGCCCGGGTGGTGGTGGCCGCGTAGCCGCGGGTGGTGAACAACTCCGCGGCGGCAGAGAGCAGTTCGGCGCGCGGTTCCAGCCCGCTGTCGGGCCGCTGCGCGGCGCGCGGCCGGCCGACTCGGCGCCCACTGGTCGTCCCCATGCGTTCGATCCTCGCACACGGCACCGGACGGCGACCTGCCGAGAGACGGGACGGCGACCACGGCGAAGGTCCGACGCGGTCGGCTCCGAGCGGGGCCCCGGCAGATCCGGGCCCTCGATCTCGGTAGGTCAGGGCCGCCGATCGGCAGATCCGGGCCGGCAATTGGCAGATCGAGGCCGCCGGTCTGCCGGTTCCACGGCGCGTCGATGGCCCCGATCTGCCAATTGCCGGCCCTGACGGGATGCGCGGACAGGGTCCCGTCCGCTGCGGCCGGGAGGCGCCCTCGGCGCTCCCGACGACACCCCCGTGAGGGGGCGGTAACAGCGCGGCAACCCGGCGGCAACCGGGGCGACCCGGCCCGCCCCTAATTTCTGTCGGGCGACAGAAATTAGGGCGACCGAACCCACCCCAGCCCCCAGCCGGAGGACCTGATGGCGACAGCGACCACGTACGGGGCCCGTGCCCATGCGCGCGCCCAGGAGGGCACGCGCACCGAGACCATGCCAGTCGTCCCGGCCGCGGACTGGCCGGCCCCGCCCTGCGAGGCGGGCCACCTGGTGTGGGCCGAGACCGTGGCGGGCGGCAACTACACGCACCGCGTCCTGGCCCGTGGCACCGAACTGCGACTGACCGACGTCGGCGGCGACGCCTGCGCGCACCTGCTGCTGTACGCCGCCGACCGTCCCTGGGAGCGGCTGAACGCCGCCGACACGGTCAAGGTCCAGTGGAACGCCTACCTCGGCGAGGGCGTGCTGCTCCTCTCCGACCAGGGGCGGGTGCTGGCCTCGGTCGTCGCCGACACCTCGGGCCGGCACGACGCCCTGTGCGGCACGTCCACCCTCGTACGCAACACCGCGCGGTACGGCGACGGCACCCCGCAGTCCCCTTCGCCGGCCGGCCGCGAGCTGTTCAAGCTGGCCGCCGCGAAGAACGGCCTCGAACCCCGCGACCTGCCGCCCTCGCTCTCCTTCTTCCAGGGAGTGGAGGTCCGGGGCGACGGCACCCTCGACTTCACCGGCTCGGCCGGCCCCGGCGGGGACGTCACCCTGCGCGCCGAGCAGGACGTGACCGTGCTGATCGTCAACGTGCCGCATCCGGCCGACCCGCGCGCCGAATACGTCAGCACCCCGCTGGAGGTCCTTGCCTGGCGGGCCGCGCCCACCCGGCCCGGCGACCCGCTGTGGGAGGCCACTCCCGAGGGCCGCCGCGCCTTCCTGAACACCGCCGAATTCCTCACCGCGAGGGGGCTCGCATGACCACGACCGTCGTTCCCGCCCGCGCCGCCTGGTCGTCCGTCGTCCGGGCCGGCGAGACGCTCACCATCACCGACCTGCACGGCAACCAGGCCGTCGACTGCCTCGTGTACGACGCCCATGACACGTCCGTGCGCTACAGCGCCCCCGACACGATCCACGCCCAGGGAGGCATCTTCCTCACCACGGGCAGCGTGCTGCTGTCCAACGAGCACACCGCGCTGATGACGGTCGTCGCGGACGAGGTCGGCCGGCACGACACGGTCGGCGGGGCCTGTTCCAAGGAGTCCAACACCCTGCGCTACGGCCACCACACGTGGGCGCAGCACGCGTGCGTGGACAACTTCCTGGCCGAGGGTGCCCGGCACGGGCTCGGCAAACGGGACCTGGTGTCCAACATCAACTGGTACATGAACGTGCCCGTCGACAAGGACGGCACCCTGGGCATCGTCGACGGCCTCTCCGCGCCCGGCCTGACGGTCGCCCTGCGCGCCGAACGCGATGTGCTCGTCCTCGTCTCCAACTGCCCGCAGATCAACAACCCCTGCAACGGCTTCGAGCCGACGGCCGTGGAGATGACGATCACCGGCACGACGACAAGCGCCGGCACGACGGGCACCGGCACGACGAGCACCGGGGCGGGTACCGCATGAGCTTCGGCACCCTCCTGGTCGCCAACCGTGGCGAGATCGCCGTCCGCATCATCCGCACGGCCCGCGAACTGGGTTTGCGCACGGTCGCCGTGTACTCCGACCCCGACCGCAGCGCCCCGCACGTCCCGCTCGCCGACGAGGCGGTTCGGCTCGGCCCGGCGCCCGCGAAGGAGTCGTACCTCGACGGCGACCTGGTCCTGAAGGCGGCCAAGGACACCGGCGCGGGCGCGATCCACCCGGGCTACGGCTTCCTCTCGGAGGACGCGGCCTTCGCCCGCCGCTGCGCGGACGCCGGGATCGTGTTCGTGGGCCCGACGCCCGAGCAGCTGGAGCTGTTCGGCGCCAAGCACACCGCCCGAGCGGCGGCCGAGGCGGCGGGCGTGCCGCTGGCGCCGGGGACGGGCCTGCTGCCCTCCCTGGAGGAGGCGCTGTCGGCGGCGGCCGGCATCGGCTATCCCGTGATGCTCAAGGCGACCGGCGGTGGCGGCGGAATCGGCATGTCGGCATGCCGCTCGCCCGGCGAACTGACCAACGCCTGGGAACGCGTGCAGCGCGTGGCCGCCGCCTCCTTCTCCTTGGCCGGCGTCTTCCTGGAGCGCCTCGTCGAGGACGCACGCCATGTCGAGGTGCAGGTCTTCGGCGACGGCGAGGGAAAGGTCGTCACCTTCGGCGACCGTGACTGCTCCCTCCAGCGCCGCAACCAGAAGGTGGTCGAGGAGGCACCCGCACCGGGACTCCCCGAGCACATTCGACGGCAACTGGCCGACACAGCCCGCCAGTTGTGCGCCTCCGTCGGCTACCGCTCCGCCGGCACCGTCGAGTTCGTCTACGACGCCGCCCGCGAAGAGGCCTACTTCCTGGAGGTCAACACCCGCCTGCAGGTGGAGCATCCGGTCACGGAGGAGATCTACGGCGTCGATCTGGTCGCCTGGATGCTTCGCCTGGCCCGCGGTGAGCGCAACGTCGTCCACGAGCCCGGCCCGCCGCGCGGTCACGCCGTCGAGGCACGCCTGTACGCGGAGGACCCGAGCCGAGAACACCGGCCGGGCGCGGGCCTGTTGACGCGGGTCGAGTTCCCGGCCGGGGTGCGTGTGGACGGCTGGGTGGAGACCGGCACCGAGGTCAGCGCGGCCTACGACCCGATGCTCGCCAAGGTGATCGCGTACGGCTCCGACCGGGCCCACGCGCTGGCCCGCCTCGACGAGGCGCTGGCCCGGACCCGGATCGACGGCATCGAGACCAACCTGGGCCTGGTGCGGGCGGCGCTGGCGGAGCCGCGGTTCGTGGCGGCGGCCCACTCGACGGCCACCCTCGCCGAGGTGCGGGACCCGACCCCGCGCATCGAGGTCGTCTCCGGCGGCACCCTGACCACCGTGCAGGACTGGCCCGGCCGCACCGGTCACTGGCAGGTGGGCGTGCCGCCGTCCGGCCCGATGGACGACCGCTCGTTCCGCCTCGGCAACCGGGCGCTCGGCAACCACGAGGGCGCCCCCGGCCTGGAGTGCACGCTCCAGGGACCGGCCCTGCGCTTCAGCCGTCCGACGGCCGTGTGCGTCACGGGCGCGCCCGCTGCGGTCACCGTCGACGGCACACCGGTCGCGCAGTGGGAGCCGGTGACCGTACCGGCGGGTGCCCTGCTGGAGGTCGGCCCGCCCGTCGAGCACGGCCTGCGGACCTACGTCCTCCTGGCCGGCGGCCTGGACGTGCCCGCCTTCCTGGGCAGCGCGAGCACCTTCACGCTGGGCCGGTTCGGCGGTCACGGCGGCCGAGCGCTGCGGACCGGCGACGTCCTGCACACCGGAACGGCGGCCGCCGGCGCCCCCACGCCCGTCACCGACCGCCCCGCCCTCACCTCCGTCTGGCACATCAGCGCCGCCGAAGGACCGCACGCGGCACCGGAGTTCTTCACCGAGGACGACATCCGCGACTTCTACGCCGCCGACTGGAAGGTCCACTTCAACTCGGCCCGCACCGGCGTCCGGCTGGTGGGCCCCAAGCCGCGCTGGGCACGCACCGACGGCGGCGAGGCGGGGCTGCACCCGTCCAACATCCACGACACTCCCTACTCCGTCGGCGCCGTCGACTACACGGGCGACATGCCGGTGCTGCTCGGCCCCGACGGGCCCTCGCTCGGCGGGTTCGTGTGTCCGGCGACGATCCTGAGCGGCGAACGCTGGAAGCTGGGCCAGCTCCGCCCCGGCGACACCGTGCGGTTCGTGCCGGCCGACGTGGACGGCGGCCCCCGGCCCGCGATCGTCGACGGCGGCGTCCTGGCGCGGGACGGGGACGTGACGTACCGGCGCAGCGGGGATGACAACCTGCTGGTCGAGTTCGGTCCGATGCAGCTGGACCTGGCACTGCGGATGCGCGTCCACGCGCTGATGGAGGCGGTGTCGAAGGCCTGCCTGGACGGCGTCACCGACCTCACTCCGGGCATCCGCTCCCTCCAGATACGCACGGACCCGCACCGGCTGCGGCAGAGCGAACTCCTGGCGGTCGTACGGGAGATGACAGCCGCCCTGCCGCCCACGGACCAGCTGGTGGTGCCCTCCCGCACCGTCCATCTCCCGCTTTCCTGGGACGACCCGGCGACCCGCGAGGCGATCGCCCGCTACATGGCGGGCGTGCGCGACGACGCCCCCTGGTGCCCGTGGAACATCGAGTTCATCCGCCGGGTCAACGGCCTCGACTCGGTGGCGGACGTCTACGACACGGTCTTCGCCGCGGAGTACCTGGTCCTCGGCCTCGGTGACGTCTACCTGGGCGCGCCGGTCGCGACCCCGCTCGATCCGCGCCACCGCCTGGTGACGACGAAGTACAACCCGGCCCGCACCTGGACGGCCGAGAACTCGGTCGGCATCGGCGGCGCCTACCTCTGCGTCTACGGCATGGAGGGACCCGGCGGCTACCAGTTCGTGGGCCGTACGACGCAGGTGTGGTCGCCCTGGCAGCAGCGCGGCGCCTTCGAGCCGGGCCGGCCGTGGCTGCTGCGGTTCTTCGACCGTATCCGCTGGTATCCGGTCGAAGCGGACGAACTGCTGGAGCTGCGGGCCGACATCACCTCGGGGCGGTTCGTGCCGCGCATCGAGGAGGGCACCTTCTCGCTCGCCGAGTACGAGGCCTTCCTCGTCGAACACGCCGACTCCGTCGCGGAGTTCAGGACCCGGCAGCGAAGGGCGTTCGGAGCGGAACGCGACGCCTGGGAGGCGGCGGGCGAGTTCGCCCGCGCCGATGCCGCGACGGCGCCCCCGGCCGTGGCCGCCGAGGTGACCGTGCCGCCGGGCGGCCGCCTGGTGGAGGCCGAGTTCGCCGCGTCCGTCTGGCAGTTGAACGTCGCCGCCGGTGATGAGGTGACGGCGGGGCAACCGCTGCTCGCCCTGGAGGCGATGAAGATGGAGTCCAGGGTGCACGCGCCGGCCGACGGTGTGGTGGCACAGGTCCTTGCCAGGCCGGGAGACCAGGTGGAGGCCGGTACGGTCCTCCTCGTCCTGGCCCCCGCGGTCCCCGCCCCCGCCGCCGCACAGTGAAAGAGGAACCGGACATGTCCACCACGCTCGCCCGCGTCCGCGCCGCCCACGCCCGCGTCGAGGCCGTCGACCGCCCCGAGATCTGGATCGGGCTGCGCCCCCTGGCAGCCGTCGAGGCGGAGGCCCGCGCCCTGGACGCCCGGGTGGCGGCGGGCGAGCACCTGCCGCTCGCCGGCCGGCTGCTCGCGGTCAAGGGCAACATCGACGTGGCGGGCCTGCCCACCACGGCGGGCTGCCCGGCGTACGCCTACGAGCCCGCAGCCGACGCCCCGGTGGTCGCCCGGCTGCGAGCGGCGGGCGCGCTCGTCCTCGGCACGACGAACCTGGACCAGTTCGCGACGGGCCTGGTCGGAACCCGCTCGCCGTACGGCGCCGTACGGGGCGCCCGCGACCCGGAGCGGATCAGCGGCGGCTCCAGCTCCGGCTCGGCGGTCGCGGTGGCCCTGGGCATCGCCGACCTCGCGCTCGGCACCGACACGGCGGGCTCGGGCCGCGTCCCGGCCGCCTTCAACGGCATCGTGGGCCTGAAACCGACCCGCGGCCTGGTGTCCACCGAGGGCGTGGTCCCAGCCTGCGCGTCCCTGGACTGCGTGACGGTGTTCGCCCGCACCCTGTTGGAGGCGGAACAGGCCCTGGCCCACATGGCGTCCGCCCCCGGCCGTCCGCTGCCCGCCCGTGCGCCGGGCCCGTGGCGGATCGCGGTACCCCCGCTCGACCAGCTCGGCGACCTGGACCCGGGCTGGGCCGAGGCCTACGAGGCGGCGGTCCGGCAGCTCCGGTCCGCCGGGGCCCAGATCCGCACGATCGACCTGGCCCCCTTCACCGAGGCGGCGGCGATGCTCTACGAGGGCGCGTTCGTCGCCGAGCGCTACACCGCGGTGGGTACCTTTGTCGACAAGTTGCTGGCGGAGGGCGGCGAGGGCCTCGACCCCACCGTCGCCGGCATCATCACCCGCGCCCGGGACATCCCGGCCCACCGGCTCTACGCGGACACCGAACGCCTGGCCGCCCTGCGCGCACGAGCCCTGACGGCGTTCGCCGACGCCGACGCCCTGCTGCTCCCCACCACCCCCGGCCACCCCACCCTCGCCGAGGTCGCCGCCGACCCGCTGGGCGCCAACGCCCGCCTGGGCCGCTTCACCAACTCCACGAACCTCTTCGACCTGTCCGCGGCGGCCGTCCCGGCGGGCGAGGTGGGGGGCCTGCCGTTCGGCGTGATGCTGATCGGCCCGGCCTTCACGGAGGAACGCCTCACCCGCATCGCGGACCTGCTCCGCCCCGACACCTACGTCGCCGTGGCGGGCGCACACCTGACCGGCCAGCCCCTGAACCCCCAGCTCCTGGCGCTGGGCGCCGTACTGGACCGTACGACGACGACGGCCCCCGTCTACCGCCTGCACGCCCTGCGGACGACGCCGCCGAAGCCGGGTCTCGTCCACGTGGGCGGGGGCGGCGCCCCGGTCGAGGTGGAGGTCTGGCGCCTCCCTGCGGCGAGCCTGGGCGCGCTCCTGTCCGCCCTCCCCCGCCCGATGGCCCTGGGCCGCGTCACCCTCGCCGACGGCACGGAACTCCCGGGCTTTCTCTGCGAGCCGTCCGCGCTGACGGACGCGCAGGACATCACGGAGTACGGGGGCTGGCGGGCCTACCTGGCCCGCTGAGACGAGCGGGGCGGGCCTGGACCGTCGCCCGGTCCGGGCCCGCCCGCCGCCTGCACCGCCTCAGCCCACCGACGAGTACGCCACGACGCCCCGCAGCAGCGCGTCGACGGCCTTGCGGGCGTTCTTCGCCACCGACGAACTCTCCGGGGGCGCGGCCGCCGCGATCTGCCCGAGGACGTCGATGACCTGCTTGCACCACCGCACGAAGTCCCCGGCCGGCATCTCGACCTCCCGCAGCACCTCGTCGAGGCCCTTGCCCGAAGCCCACATATGGGCGGCCCAGGCGAAACCGAGGTCGGGCTCGCGCTGCCCGACGCCCTCGGTCTGACTGATCCGGAAGTCCTCCTCCAGAGCGTCCAGCCGGCCCCAGATCCGCACCATCTCGCCGAGCGCGGCCTTGGCCTTGCCCGAGGGCAGCTTCGGAGCCATCGCGTCGTCGCTGGTCCGCGCCTCGAACACCAGGGCCGAGACACAGGCGGCGAGTTCGGCGGGGGTCAGTCCTTCCCACACCCCGGCCCGCAGGCACTCGCTCGCCAGCAGGTCCAGCTCGCCGTACAGCCGGGCCAGCCGCTTGCCGTGCTCGGTGACCTCGTTGCCCCGCAGGTAGTCCAGCTCGGTCAGCAGGGCCACGATCCGGTCGAAGGTGCGGGCGATGGTGTTCGTCCGGCCCTCGATCCGGCGCTCCAGCTGCGAGGTGTCGCGCAGCAGCCGGTAGTAGCGCTCGGCCCAGCGGGCATGGTCCTCGCGGTCGGAGCAGCCATGGCAGGGATGGGCGCGCAGCGCGGCGCGCAGGCGGGCGATCTCCCGGTCGTCGGCGGCCTGGGACCGGCCCCTGCGGGAGCGCTCCGGCTCGATGTGCCCGGCCTTGGTGCGCAGCGCGGACGCGAGGTCCCGGCGGGACTGCGGCGAGCGCGGATTGAACGACTTCGGGATCCGCATCCGCTCCAGCGCCTCGACCGGCACCGGGAAGTCCATCGTGGCCAGCCGCTTGACCTGCCGCTCGGCGGTCAGGACGAGCGGGCGCGGACCGTCCTGGTGCTCGAAGCCGCGATGGCCGTTGGCCCGTCCGGCGGGCAGGCCCGGGTCGAGCACCAGCGCCAGCCCGGCGTACTTGCCGGTCGGCACGTGGATGACGTCGCCCGGCTTGAGCTTCTCCAGCGCCACCGCCGCCTCGGCCCGCCGCTGGGCCGCACCCTGCTTGGCCAGCTCCGTCTCACGGTCCTTGAGTTCGCGGCGCAGTCGCGCGTACTCCTCGAAGTCGCCGAGGTGGCAGGTCATGGAGGCCTTGTAGCCCTCCAGCCCCTCCTCGTTGCGCTGGACCTGCCGCGAGATCCCGACGACCGACCGGTCGGCCTGGAACTGCGCGAACGAGGTCTCCAGCAGCTCGCGCGAACGATGCCGCCCGAACTGCTGCACCAGGTTGACCGCCATGTTGTACGACGGCTTGAAGCTGGAGCGCAGCGGGTAGGTGCGGGTGCCCGCCAGACCGGCCAGGTGGTCGGGGTTCATGGCGCGCTGCCACAGCACGACGGCATGGCCCTCGACGTCGATGCCGCGTCGGCCCGCGCGACCGGTGAGCTGCGTGTACTCGCCGGGGGTGATGTCGGCGTGCTGCTCGCCGTTCCACTTGACGAGCTTCTCCAGCACGACCGAGCGGGCAGGCATGTTGATGCCGAGCGCGAGGGTCTCGGTCGCGAAGACGGCCTTGACCAGCCCTTGCACGAACAGTTCCTCGACGACCTCCTTGAAGGTCGGCAGCATGCCCGCGTGGTGGGCGGCGATGCCCCGCTCCAGGCCCTCCAGCCACTCGTAGTAGCCGAGGACGTGCAGGTCCTCGTCGGGGATGGCGGCGGTGCGCTCCTCCACCAGGGAACGCACCCGTTCGCGCGCGTCCTCGTCGTTGAGCCGCAGCCCGGCGTACAGGCACTGCTGGACGGCGGCCTCGCAGGCGGCACGGCTGAAGATGAACGTGATCGCGGGCAGCAGGCCCTCGGCGTCGAGCCGCTCGATGACCTCCGGCCGCCCCGGCGTCCACACCCTCGACCGCTGCCTGCGCTCGCGCTCCCGGTCCGCCTCACGGATGTTCCGGCCGCGCTTGCGGTCCTGGTACGACGGCCGGCTCGCCTCCATGCGGGCCAGCCGCGAGAGGTCGGGGTTGACCGCCCTGCGGTGGCCCTCGCCCTCCTCGAACAGGTCGTACATCCGCCGCCCGGCGAGCACGTGCTGGAACAGCGGCACGGGCCGGTGCTCGGAGACGATCACCTCGGTGTCGCCGCGCACGGTGTCCAGCCAGTCGCCGAACTCCTCGGCGTTGGACACGGTCGCCGAGAGCGAGACCAGGGTGACCGATTCGGGGAGGTGGATGATCACTTCCTCCCAAACGGCGCCCCGGAAGCGGTCGGAGAGGTAGTGCACCTCGTCCATCACCACGTACCCGAGGCCGAGGAGGGTCTGCGAACCGGCGTACAGCATGTTCCGCAGGACCTCGGTGGTCATCACGATCACCGGGGCATCGGAGTTGACGCTGTTGTCCCCGGTGAGCAGGCCGACCTTGTCGGCGCCGTAGCGGCGGCACAGGTCGGAGTACTTCTGGTTGGACAGCGCCTTGATGGGTGTCGTGTAGAAGCACTTCTTGCCCTGCTGGAGGGCGAGGTGGACGGCGAACTCGCCGACGATCGTCTTGCCCGAGCCGGTCGGGGCGGCCACCAGGACGCCCTTGCCCGACTCGAGCGCCTGGCAGGCCTCGATCTGGAAGGGGTCGAGGCCGAAGTCGTACATCTCGCGGAAGGAGGCGAGCGCGGTGGCCTGCTCGACAGCACGCTTACGGGCTGCCGCGTACCGCTCGGCCGGTGAGAGGTCCTCTGTCATCGTGCTTTCGAGCGTACCGGGCCGCACTGACAACAGGACGATCATTATCCGGATCCACGGCCGGGAACACGCAGCGTGGCCGGGGCGCTACGTGGGCGCCCCGGCCACGGGGCAGATACGTCCTGTCCGTACCCGGTGCTCAGGTCACGTCGTCGTAGCCGTTGACCCGCTCCGCGGTCGCCTGCTCGGGCAGCGCACGGCTGGGGGCCACCGCCTCGACCTCGCCGATGGCCTCGGGCGTGAGATCCAGTTCGGAGGCCTCGTCGTCGGCGGGGCCCAGGGCGTCGCGGCGGCTTCTGCGCCGGTCGTTGACGAGCGAGAAGGCGACGGCCCCGAAGTAGAGGAGGATGATCGGGGCCGCGAGGGAGAGCATCGAGACCGGGTCGACCGTGGGAGTGGCGAAGGCGGCGAAGACGGTGACACCCATGATCATGCCGCGCCACCAGCCGAGCATGCGGCGTCCGGTGACCACACCGGAGAGATTCAGCATCACCAGCAGCAGCGGCAGCTCGAACGAGAGCCCGAAGACGATCACCATGCGGGTCACGAGGTCCAGCAGGTCGTCGAGCGGCAGCAGGTTGACCGTGCCGCTGGGCGTGAAGCCGAGCATCACCTCGGCGGCCGTGGGCAGCACATGGTAGGAGAAATAGGCTCCGGCCATGAACAGGGGGAAACCGGCGGCGACGAAGGCCAGCGAATAGCGCTTCTCGTGACGGTGCAGACCGGGTGCCACGAAGGCCCACAGCTGGTAGAGCCAGACCGGGCTGGCGATGACGACACCGGCTGTCAGAGCCACCTTGATCATCAAGGTGAACGGCCCCATCAGACCGGACATGGTGATGTTGCCGCAGGCCCCGCTGCTCGTCTGGGCCAGCTCCGTGAACGGCGTCGAGCAACCCACCTGCTCCCGGATCGGCTCCGTCAGCAGGTTGATGATGTCCTGGTAGTACGCCGCCCCCAGCAACGAGCCGAGGACGATGGCCAGCATGGCCTTCCCCAGTCGGTTGCGGAGCTCACGAAGGTGCTCCGCGAGGGGCATCCGCCCCTCGGGATCCTTCTCGTCTTTGCGGGCAGACTTGAGCAACCCACGTTCCCATCTCGTGCGGCGGGCCGGAAACAACCGGCCCTGCGTCAGCGCTTGGTCGAATCCGTCGGCTCGCTGACCGGGCGCGAGCTGGTCACGTCACCGGGGGAAGCCTGGATCGTGCGCTGAGCCGGGGGCTGCTCGCCGTCGCTGGGCGGACCGGCCGCAGTGGTCGTGCTGCTGCCCTCGTCCTTCATCGCCTTGGCCTCGCTCTTGAGGATGCGGGCGGACTTGCCGAGCGAGCGCGCCATGTCCGGAAGCTTCTTCGCGCCGAACAGCAGGATGATGACGACGAGGATCAGAATGATCTCGGTGGGGCCGAGCCTACCCATAGCTGTATACCTTCTTCACCGAGGCGGCGGGTGGGGGCTGTCCGACCGGCCGGACAGGTGTCCGAGCGATCGTGCTGACAGCGATCGTAACGCTCAGGGGTAAACGTGAGGCAATCCCCTTGCGTACTCCCGGTCCGCGTTCCGGGCCTCGTTCTCCGGACCGCGACCAGCAGCGTACCTGTCCGGACCACCGGGGCGGGAGGGCGAAGTGACCCAGAATGCGGACCGCTCGGGGCTCACAGCACGGCCGCGGCGGTACTCACACGCTGTCCACCGACCGGGCCGCGCGCAGCGACGCCCGCTCCAGCTCCTCGGCCGCCCGGCCGATGCGCTGCGCGGAATCCGCGACCTGCCGGCCCAGAATCCGCGCCTCCAGGAACACCCGCACGGCGAACACCGCGAGCACGGCGAGACCCACGAAACCCACAGCTACCGCGAACATCGGCCAGAACATGACGCCGAGCCTAGACCTTGCTACGGCATCTGCAGCCGCAGGGTCCGCACCCCGCCCCCCGTGAGCAGCTCCACGACCCGCTCACCGGCCGGCTTGCGCACTGCGGCGCCGCACTCAGGGCAGGTGAAGGAGTAGAACGTGGTCCGGCTGGAGCCGCCGATGGCCAGGCGCAGCGCACCCGCGGCGAGTTCGAAACGGCCGCGGCAGTCCGGGCAGCCGGCCCGGAAGACCACCGGGGCCACGCTTCTCATCCCCGAGAACGCCGAGGCCACCGAGACACCCCTCACACCGGACGTCGTCACCGACTCGCTCACCGCTGCTGCTCCCGCCCGTCGATCCGCCCCCGCACCGTCCCGGTGTTCCCACCGGCGGCGCCCGCCGTGCCGCCGTACGGCTCGACGTCCGCGGCCTCCACCCCGTCGTACGGCGCCAGCGCCTCGCGGGCGGCGTGGCGGGCGCTGTCGGCGAGGTCCTGCGGCGACACGATGCGGCCGTCGCGGCCGAGCCGCAGCGCCAGACGCCGCAGCGAGGCGGGCTCGGGTGTGCGCAGAGTGATCCGCAGGCCGCCGTCGGGCAGTTCGTCGGCGCTGTCGTGCGGGTAGTACTCGGCGACCCAGCGCCCGCCGGGCCCCACCTCGACGACGACCTCCGGGTCCTCGGCGGCGGGCTGGACCAGCCCCTCCGACAGATCCCGCAGCTCGACCTCGGGCGGCGCCGAGGGCTCGTCGAGGATCCTGATCTCGGCGACCCGGTCGAGACGGAAGGTGCGGCGCGCCTCGGAACGCCGGCACCAGGCCTCGACGTACGTGTGCCCGACGCTGACCAGCCGGATGGGGTCGATCTCGCGCTCGGTGACCTCGTCACGGGCGGGCGAGTAGTAGCGGATCCACAGCCGGCGGCGCTCGGAGATCGCCCGGTCGACGTCGGCGAAGACACCGCCCTCGGCCTCGAAGGTCACCGACAGGCGCGAGCTGGCGCCGGCCGCCTCACCGGCGGCGGTCTCCACCTTGGCGGTGGCCCTCAGCAGCGCCTGGCGGTCGCTCTCGCGCAGCCCCGGCAGGGTCGCCACCGCGCGGGCCGCCACGAGCAGCGCGGTCGCCTCGTCGGCGGCCAGCCGCAGCGGCTCGGCGGCGTCCGCGCCGAGGGCGGCCGGGTTGTGCCACCAGATCCGCTCGCCGTCGGTGTCGATGTCGAGCAAGTCACCGCCGCGGAAGCTGGTGCCGCACATGGGCAGCACGTCGAGGTCGGAGACCAGCTCGTCCTCGGTGATCCCGAAGGCCCGTGCCACGTCCTCGATGCGCGCTCCGGGGCGCTCCCGCAGATACGTCACCAGGGAGAGCATCCGACGGGTCTGGTCGATCGCGTTCGCCGGCCTTACCGGTTTGCCTGCCACTGTGTTGCTCGCTCCCCCTCAGCCCTTGGCCACGGCGCGCAGCCGGTCCACCACGTCGGCCCGCAGCTCCGCGGGTTCCAGCACCACCACGTCCGGCCCGAACTCCACCAGCCAGGCGTCCAGCCCGTGCCCGTACGGAATCTCCAACTCGTCCCAGCCGTCACCGAGTTCCCGCACCGCCGTGGCCCTCGCCCGCAAGGGGTAACCGGAGCCGCCGCGCAGCCGGATCAGCGCGCTGCGGTCGGCGTTCTCCCCCGCCCAGCTCGCTACGGTCTCGCGGACGGTGACGACGTCGGGCACGGACGCGGTGAACGCCGTACCGCGAGAGCGCACCTTGCCGGTGATCCGGGACAGCCGGAAGACGCGCTCGGCGCCCCGGTCGCGGTCCCAGCCCGCGAGGTACCAGTGGCCGCGCCAGCACTCCAGCGCCCACGGCTCCACATGCCGGGGCTCGGGGCGGGCGGCGGTGGCCTTGCGGTAGTCGAAGACGACGGGCCGGCGGTCGCGGCAGGCCAGCATCAGCGGCTCGAACGCCGCCTCGTGAACGGGGATGCGCGGTTCCAGGGCACTGTGCGGCTCGTACGGGTCGACGTCCTCCGGCAGTCCGGCCGCGCGCAGCTTCTGCAGGGCACCGCTGGCCGCGCCGGCCAGCCTGGCCTGCTGCCACACCTTGGCCGCCAGCCCCAGGGCGGCGGCCTCCTCGGCGTCCAGGGTGATGGGCGGGAGACGGTTGCTGTCCCGGCGGGCGAGGTAGCCGACCTCACCGTCCAGGCTCTCCACGGTCTCGATGACCAGGCCCAGCTCGCGCAGGTCGTCCTTGTCCCGCTCGAACATCCGGTTGAAGGAATCGTCCGAGCCCGCCCCGCCCCTGCCCGGACCGAACGCCTCGACGTAGGCCTCGATGGAGTCACGCAGCTCGCGCTTGCTGAGCGGCCGCCGCGTCCCGAGCAGACACAGCGCCAGGTTCATCAGCCGCTCTGCCTTGGCAATGGCCATCGACGCCCTTCGCCTTTCCTATGGTGCTTCCGACGGATGACCGTACCGCTCCGTGATGCCCGGACAAAAGCCGAGGGCCCACGCCCGGACAGGCATGGGCCCCAGGTGGTCGAGACCGGTCGTACGACGATCAGACCCCGAGCAGGTCGACCACGAAGATCAGCGTCTCGCCGGGCTTGATCGCCGGGGTCGGGCTCTGGTTGCCGTAGGCGAGGTGGGCCGGGATGGTCAACTGGCGACGGCCGCCGACCTTCATGCCCTGCACGCCCTGGTCCCAGCCCTTGATGACCCGGCCGCCGCCCAGCGGGAAGCGGAACGGCGTCCCACGGTTCCAGCTGGCGTCGAACTCCTCGCCGGTGCTGAAGGCGACACCGACGTAGTGCACGGAGACGGTCTGGCCCGCCTGCGCCACCTCACCGTCGCCCTCCCAGATGTCCTTGATCTCGAGGTCCGCCGGGGGCTCGCCGCCCGGGAAGTCGATCTCGGGCTTCTCGATGCTCACGTCTTACGCTCCTGCTTGTTCGCGGAAAGGCAACAGGACAGTCTTACATCACGGCGGCGTCACATCTTCGCGAGGATGTCCACCGTGAAGACCATCGTGGAGTCCTTCTCGATGCCGCTGTCGGCCGGCGGCTGGTCGCCGTACCCCAGATCGGGCGGGATGACGATGACGACGCGGCTTCCGACCTTCTTCCCGGTCAGCCCCTGACCCCAGCCCTTGACGACCTGCTGGAGCGAGAACGAGGTCAGCGCCGACCTCTGGTACGTCGAGTCGAACTCCTTGCCGGTGTCCCAGACGACGCCCTTGTACTGCACGAGGACGGTCTCGTCGGCCGCGACGACCTCGCCGTCCCCCTCGATGACGTAGTTCGCCACGAGCTTCTTCGGCGGATCGGTCTTGGGGATCTTGATGGAGGGGGCCTTGCCATCCGTGTTGGTGCCGACCACCGGTACGGCCGCGCCGTCCTGGGGAACCTCCTTGCCCTTGGCCGAGCTCTTGGCGTTGAAGGTGTCCTGGATGTCGAACACGAACACCATCGTGTCCGTGCCCTTGACGCCCAGCTCCGCATTGCCCTGCTTGCCGAAACCCCAGGTGGGCGGGACGGCGAACTGCACGCGGCTGCCGGTCTTCCTGCCGGTGAGGGCATAACGCCAGCCCTCCATCGTGCTGCCCTGCGCGATCTCCGTGATCCGGGGCGCCTTGCCGTCGTAGGAGTTGTCCAGGACCTTCCCGCTGTCCCAGATCTGGCCGAGATAGTGGGCCAGGACGTAGTCGCCCTCCGCGACGGGCCGGCCGCCGCCCGCGATGACCGTCTTGACGGCGAGCTGGTCGGAGGGCTCGCCACTGCCCTTGGCGACCGTCGGCTTCTCCCCGAACTTCGTGCCCGCGGTGATGGCCGGCAGCGGTCCGTCGACGATCTTGGGGGCGGGCGCGGCGGAAGGGGCCGAGGCGGAGGGCGACGCGCTGCTGTCGACCGCACTCGACGAATCGGACTTGTCGTCCCCGCATCCGGCGAGTGTGACCAGTCCTGCGGGCACGGCGGCAAGAATGAGTGAGCGTCGACGCACGGTGGGGGCCTCGTAATCGGTTGATCTCGGCTGATGGCGTGCGCGCTACCTTACTGACGATCCGGTGCCGAATCAGGTTCCGGCCCGGTTCGGTGCGGCCGCGCCCGGGGCCGTCCCCGGTACGGCACCGTCGACATGAGCAGGGCGCCGTACGGGAAACGTACGGCGCCCCTGTTGCGTTCCGGCATCAGCGGGGAACGCGTTGCCCGGTCACATTCCGGCGATCAGCTTCTCCACTCGGTCGTCCACCGAACGGAACGGGTCCTTGCACAACACGGTGCGTTGCGCCTGGTCGTTGAGCTTGAGGTGGACCCAGTCGACGGTGAAGTCCCGGCGCTGCTCCTGCGCCCGGCGGATGAAGTCGCCGCGCAACCGCGCCCGAGTGGTCTGCGGAGGGACCGACTTGCCCTCGAAGATCTTCAAGTCGTTGCAGATCCGGGCGGCTTGGCCCTTGCGTTCCAGCAGGTAGTAGAGGCCACGACGGCGATGGATGTCGTGGTAGGCGAGGTCTATCTGCGCCACCCGCGGATTCGACATGGTCATGTTGTGCTTGGCCCGGTACCGCTCGATGAGCTTGTACTTCATGACCCAGTCGATCTCGGTGCCGATACGGTCGAGGTCCTCCGCCTCGATCGCTTCCAGCGTGCGGCCCCACAGCTCCAGTACCTGGTCGACGACACCGGTACGGATGCCACGGCGCTCGACGAAGTCGACCGCCTTCTCGTAGTACTCGCGCTGCACCTCGAGGGCGGACGCCTCACGACCGCTGGCCAGGCGCACCTTGCGCCGACCCGTGATGTCGTGGCTGACCTCGCGGATCGCCCGGATCGGGTTCTCCAGGGTGAGGTCACGCATGACGGTGCCCGCCTCGATCATGCGCAGCACCAGATCGGTCGCGCCGACCTTGAGCAGCATGGTCGTCTCGGACATGTTCGAGTCGCCCACGATCACGTGCAGCCGGCGGTAGCGCTCGGCGTCGGCGTGCGGTTCGTCGCGGGTGTTGATGATGGGCCGCGAGCGGGTCGTCGCCGAGGAGACGCCCTCCCAGATGTGCTCGGCCCGCTGACTGACGCAGAAGACGGCCCCACGGGGCGTCTGCAGCACCTTGCCGGCGCCGCACAGCAGCTGCCGGGTCACCAGGAAGGGGATGAGGATGTCCGCTAGCCGGGAGAACTCCCCGTGCCGGGCCACCAGATAGTTCTCGTGGCAACCGTAGGAGTTGCCCGCCGAGTCGGTGTTGTTCTTGAAGAGGTAGACGTCGCCCGCGATTCCTTCCTCGTGCAGGCGTCGTTCCGCGTCCACCAGGAGTCCTTCGAGAATGCGCTCGCCGGCCTTGTCGTGGGTGACCAGTTCGGTCACATTGTCACATTCGGGTGTCGCGTATTCCGGATGCGATCCCACGTCGAGATAGAGGCGGGCGCCGTTCCGCAGAAAGACATTGCTGCTTCGGCCCCATGACACGACACGGCGGAAGAGGTATCGCGCCACCTCGTCAGGCGACAGGCGGCGCTGTCCCCTGAACGTGCACGTGACGCCGTACTCGTTCTCCAGCCCGAAAATGCGGCGGTCCATGAGTGAACATTACGCCCGATCCCCTGAACTGAAACGGGGTTCGGCAGCACGGTTTGGATCATTTTCCGATGAAGCCGCAACAACCCCACTTCCGACGGGAAGTGCCAGTACCCGCCCTGTGGCCAGCAAAACCACCAGAGCAACGGCACCCGCCGCACCCGGCACCGCGAAACCCCACTGGGCACCGCCCGCCTCGACGACCGGGCCCGCCACGGCCGTTCCCAGCGAGTGACCGACCGTGAACGTCGTCACCAGCCAGGAGAACGCCTCGGTGACCGTGCCACGCGGAGCGTGCCGGTCGATGATGACGAACGCACAGGCGAGAACCGGCGCGAGGAACACACCGGCAAGCGCCGTGAGACCCACCATCGCCACCGCCCCCGGCATCAGCATGAGCGGCAGATAACACACCGCCAGAAACGCCACCAGGACCCGCAGTCGCCGCTCCGGCACCCCCACCCACCGCCGCGCCCCGTACGCCACACCGCCGGCCAGCGCACCGATCCCCACAGCGGCCATCAGCCAGCCGTACACCACGTCACCCCCGTGGTCGTCGGCGTACGGCACGGCGGCCACCGTGATGGACCCCAGCGCGATACCGACGAACAGGAAGGCACCCAGCAGCACCAGCAGGCCCGGCGAGCGCAGCGCGCCGAGCCAGTGCGCCTCACGCGGGGCGGAGCGCCACGCGCGCGAGGGCGGCGAGAGGACCACGGTCAGCGCGCCGAGCACCCCCAGGGCATTGATCACCAGCAGCGCGGCCCGCTCCGACCACAGCGACGTGCACAGCGTCACCAGCAGCGGTCCGACGGCGAACATCACCTCCTGCGCCACCGCGTCCATGGCGTACGCCGTGTGCACCTGGTCCTCCCGGCGCAGCACCGAAGGCCACAGCGCCCGCAGACCGCCCTCCAGGGGAGGGGTGAACAGCCCGGAGGCCGCGACAAAGACGTACGCGAGCGGCAGCGGGTCGATGCCGGTGAGGGCGAAGACGGCCATCGCCAGGGCCGCGGTGACCGCGGCGGGCAGCTGCACCCGCGGCTGGCCGCGCAGGTCGACGAGGCGGCCGAGCAGGGGCTGGCCGACCGCGTTGGCGACGCCGTACACGGCCGCCAGGGCACCCGCGAGGGTGTAGCTGCCGCCCTGCGAGCGGACGAAGAGCACGATCGCGATGGCCGCCGTGGCGCTGGGCAGCCGCCCCACGAGGGTGCCCACGAGCAGCCGGGCCGCGTGTTTCGCCTTGAGGATCTCGAGGTATCCCGCGGCCATGTCCCGCCTCCGTCGGCTCACCCGTGACGATCCACGCCGCCCAGGTTTTACGTATAACGCGTCTCGGTCATACGTACCATGTGCGCTGTTCACCCGTCCACACGAAAGAGCAGGCCCACGGTGGCACGAGCCAGCACGCGCCCCACGAGCCGTGACGTCGCCCAGGCCGCGGGAGTGTCCCAGGCAGCCGTCTCACTCGTCCTCGGCGACAAATGGCGCGGCCGGGTCTCCGAGACCACCGCCGAACGCGTACGCCAGGCCGCCCGCGACCTCGGCTACCGCCCCAACCTCGCCGCCCGCAACCTCCGCCTGGGCCACACCCGCACCATCCTCCTCGTCGTCCCGGAACTGACCACCGAGTTCTTCGCCGGCGTCTACACCGGCGCCGCCCGCCTCGCCGCCGCCCACGGCTTCGGCGTCGTCCTCTACCCCTCCCCCGAAGGCATCGGCCC
>NZ_JARGEF010000123.1:0-22710 GCF_033794725.1 Streptomyces sp. ID05-39B
GGCCCGGAGAGGGCTGGGCCGGGGTGGGGCCGACACGGAGAGGGCCGGGGCGGGTCCGGAGAGGGCCGGGGCGGGTCCGGGGGTTAACCCCACCCAGGATCCGGGAGTGCGCCGGATCGTCCGGCCGCCCCTGGCTCCCTACCGTCGTAGAGGTCGGGAACAGCCCGGAACAGTGGCATCCAGGCGGGCCGCGGGGTCCGTCACAGGGGGAGATCATCATGGCCCGTTTCACCGTCCAGGTCCGTACGGTGCTCGCCGCGGGGGCCGTCGTCGCGCTCGCCGCCACCGGGACCGCCTGTTCCTCCGCCGGGGACGACGAGCATCCCGACCACCGGTCGTTCGCTCTGAAGGGCGCCGCCCTCACCGTGGACTCCGACGACTCGGCGATCGAGATCGTCGCGTCGGACGAGTACCGCGAGGGCACGGTCCAGGTCACCCGCTGGTTCGAGGGCTCGGTCCTGGTGGGCGACGGACCGGACGTCACATGGTCGATGAAGGACGACCGGCTGGTGCTGCGGACGCACTGCTCCGGTGTGGTCGCCGACTGCGCGACCAAGCACCGCGTCGAGGTCCCGCGCGGGGTCGCCGTCACGGTCGAGACCGACGACGGCAGTGTCCGCGCGCAGGGCTTCCGGGACGCGCTCAGCATCCGCACGGCCGACGGCTCGGTCCGGGTCACCGACTCCAGCGGGCCGCTGGACCTGCGCTCCGACGACGGTTCGGTGCGGGCGCAGGTCTCCTCGCGCCAGGTCAGCGCGCACACGCGCGACGGCTCGATCCGCCTGGGCCTGGACGCCGTACCGGACCGGGTGGAGTCCGGCAGCGACGACGGGTCCGTGACGATCGAACTGCCGGAGGCCACCTACAAGGTGACGACCCGCACCGGGGACGGTTCGGTCGACGTGTCCGTGCCCCGTGACGACGCCAGCAAGCATGTCGTGTCCGCGCGCAGCGGCGACGGGAAAGTCACCGTGCGGAACGCGAACTAACGGGCCCGTGTGTTCGTCATTAACCGGTGGGAGAATGACTCCGGGCAGGGCGAACCACAGCACGGGAGAGGGATGTGACGGCGACACCAGCGCAGCCGTACTCGCCGTCGGAACCGCGCGCCCGTCTGCGGGCGCGTCTGTGGACGCTCGGGGACGCTCTCGCCCTCGCCGCGCTTCCCCTGGTCGCCGTCGCCCTGCTGCCCGCCGCGTTCGCCGGCGGTGGCACCCGGCGCTGGTTCGGCGGGCGGGCGGAGAGCCAGCGGGCACAGGCGCAGGCCGCGAAGGACGCCGCCGCGGCCGCGTTCTACGAACTGGACACCGCCCAGCGTGATCTGCGGATCTCGATCGAGACGATCACCGCGGTCGACGCCTCGCCCGCCGCCCTGCGCGCGGTCGCCGACTTCGAGGCCATCGGCCGGCGCATCGACGAGGCCAGTCACCAGTACATCCAGGCCGTCGACGCCCACGACCTGGACCGGGACGACCTGGAGGCCGCCGCCGCCACGCAGGCGCGCGGGCAGCTGACCCGGGCCAAGGACGAGCTGGTCCGGGTCAAGGGCGAGCTGGACCGGTTCACGGACGGCCTCGGGCCGCTCCTCGGCAAGGCGGAGACGCAGCTGGCCCGGCTGGCGCCCTCCGTGGAGCGGGCCCGCCAGAGCCTGCTCGCCGCGTCGAACGCGCTGGACGCGGTCCGCGAGACCGGTCTGAAGGCGGACGCCCTGGCCGCCCGGCTGGCCGCGCTGGGCCCGGAGCTGACCAAGCTGAACCAGGGTGCCGGACAGCACGGCGTGCCGGGGACCCTGGAGCGGGCCGAGCGGGTCGCCCGCGAGGCGCAGGCGGTGCGGGCGGAGGCCGAGCGGCTGCCGGAGAGAGCCGCGGAGATCGACCACCGGCTGGTGTCCCTGCGCACGCGCGCGCAGGCGCTGACGACGCGGTCGGGGCAGGTCGAGCCGATCCTGAGCGAGCTGCGCCGGCGTTTCACGGCGGCCTGCTGGCAGGACCTCCAGCACGTCCCCGACCAGTCCGTGGAGCACGTGCGGCAGGCGGAGGCGAAGCTCGCCGAGGCGCAGAGCGCGCGGGACGCCCAGCGCTGGCCCGACGCGACGGCGCTGCTGTCGACGGCGCGGGCCCTGCTGAACTCCACCGACGAGGCCGTCTCGGCCGCCGGTGACCGGCTGACCCGGCTGAACGCGGTGCAGAAGGATCCGCGGCAGGAGATCGAGCGGACCAGGTTCGCGATCCGGGACGCGCAGCGGCTGGCGATGGCCGGGCGCCACACCCCCGATCCGCGGGACGCGCGACCGCTGGACGAGGCGGTGGCCCGGCTGGAGCGGGCGATCGCCACGCTGGAGGGCCGTCACCCGGACTACTGGCACTTCCTGACCGAGACGGAGGCCGTCCGGCACGCGGTGGCCGATGTGGTGAGCCGTATCCGCGAGGACCGCGGCGCCGGGCACTGAGCACACGCATGGCCGGCTCTGCCGTTGCCGCCGGGGCGTGGCGGGCGGATATTGGAGGGTGCGTACGGGTGCGTACGACTCTGCTCGCGCAGCGCTTCCAAGGAGGCGGAGATGGCGACCCACCTCATGCACTCGGGGACCCGGCGGCGGATCAGTCTGGATGACCACCTGCCCGTCGATCACCGTCTGAACACGGTCTACCGGATCGGCGCCGGCCTGATGGGCCTCGGACTGCTGGTCTTCGGGATCTTCGGGATCATCGACCGGATCGGTTTCTTCGACACCGGTGGGGACACCGTCTGGAGCCTCAACACCAACGGCGCGCTCAGCTGGCTGTCGGTCGCCGTCGGTCTGTTGCTGCTGGTCGGCATGGTGATCGGCGGGAACTTCGCGTCCACGCTGAACATGACGCTCGGCGTGCTCTTCGTGGCCAGCGGCTTCCTGAACATGGGCCTGCTGGAGACGGACTACAACTTCCTGGCGTTCGAGATCCAGAACTGCATGCTCAGCTTTGTGATCGGCATCCTGCTGCTGGTCTTCGGGATGTACGGCAGGGTCGGGTCGGCCCTGCCGCACGACAACCCGTACTGGCGCGCCCGTCACCCCGAACTGGCGGAGGAACGGGACCGCGACCGCGAGCGGCGGGAGCGGTTCCCCGCGGAGCGCGGGGAGGCGTCCCGGTCCGATCAGGGCCCGCCGGGGCCCTGATCAGAGGCCGCGTCGGTCAGGTGCGGTAGGCGTAGTACGCGGCGGTCGGGTACGACGCGATGATGCTCGCCACCGACCTGCTGTAGGTGTTGGTGGAGTGGTATGTCAGGTACGGGACGCCCCGGCTGCGGGACGTGACGATCATGGTGTGGTCCTTGGAGCCGTCCTTGTCGAAGTCGACCTGGAGGACGTCGCCGACGTCCAGCTGGTAGACGTTGGCGAGGCTGGTCGTCCGCTTGGAGTTCTGGGCGAACCAGGACCACTCGTTGACGCCGATGAAGGAGTGCGACTGGATGTCGGCGTTGCCGAACCACCTGGTGTAGTCGTACACGTAGCCGGGGACGTGCTTCCAGCCGCCCGCCTTCAGGGCCTGGCTGACGAAGTTGGTGCAGTCGCCGCCCGCGCCCTGCCCGTTGAAGTCCGGGTAGGCGGTGTTGTAGTTCGACCAGTACTGCTTGGCGTAGGTGGCCATCGCCTTGTAGTCGAGACCGCTGGCGGTGAGGTTCTTCGCGTTCGCCGGGCCGGGGTACGAGGTGGACGCCTTGGGCGCCGACGGCGTCGTGCTGGTGGTGGTCGCGGCCACCTTGGGCGCGACGGACGGCCTGGCCGTCTGGTTCACCGCGAGGCCCTCGTCGGTGTCGCGGATGCCGGTCAGCTGCCAGTTGCCGTGGCGGTCGGCGGTGAACGTCAGCTCGTGGTGGGCCTGGAACCCGGTGGCCTTCGGCTCGTCGCCGCGGACCTTCTCGTAGGTGAGGGTCGTGGTCTCGGTGACCGCGACCTTGGCCTTGCGGCCCTTCACGTTCGTGGCGTCCAGTGTGACGACGGTGCTGCCGTTGCTGTACTTCTCGCCGAGCTTGGCCAGCCGTTCCTTGCGCTGGTCCAGCGAGGACAGGGTGGCGTCCTCGGTGCGGTTCTGCTTCGACGACAGCGTGACGTCACCGGAGAAGCCGTCGGTCAGCGGCTTCCCACGGTTGTCCTGCTTGCCGTCGACCAGGGCTTCGGTGCGGTCGGTGAAGACCGCGTCGGCGAGGCGCTGGAAGGTGGCCTTGGTCCTGGCGTCGACCTTGGGGTCGTTGACGACCGCCGCGCCGGCGCTCCAGTTGGGCAGCAGGGCCACGCCTGCGACGACGGAGGTGGCGGCGGCCCCGAGTATCGCGGCGCGGCGCCGCGTACGGCTCAATTTCCTTGACTTCACGAATGCTTCCCCTCTTGCCCCGGCGGCTGGATGCCGGGGTAGCGCATCTTTGCATGCCATGTGTGGCTCGTGTGAAGAGGGGGGTGGCCGTGCGGGCATGGGAGTTATAGGACCGTCACTGCACAACTGCGTCCCGTGTCAACCCGGTTACTGGACGACGCTCGACCAGTCCGGCGACTGGGCCGGGTCGAGGGTGCGCAGCCGGTTCAGCGTGGCGGGCGTCTGCACGTCCATCCAGTCGGCCAGCTCCTTGAAGGACACGCACTTGACGTCCTTCTTGACGCACACTGTCTTGATCATTTCGTCGACGGCCTTCATGTAGATGCCGCCGTTCCACTCCTCGAAGTGGTTGCCGATGAACAGCGGGGCCCGGCTGCCGTAGTAGACGCGGTTGAAGCCGGCCATGTAGGAGTCGACGGTCTCCTGCTGCCACTGCGGGTACTTGGCCGGGTCGCCCTCGGTCTCGCCCTCGGACTGGTTGTAGAGGTAGTTGAAGTCCATGGAGAGGCCCTGGTACTTGCCGCCCTCGTAGGGGAGCATCTGGAGCGGGAAGTCCCAGATGCCCTCCTTCTTCGTGGGCCAGATCTGGAAGTCGCCGGCCGAGCTGGCGTCGTAGCGCCAGCCGTAGCTCTTGGCGGCCTTGAGCAGGTTGGCCTGTCCCTCCAGGCAGGGGGCGCGGCCGCCGACGACGGCCTTCTTGATGTCGAAGGGCAGCGGGTCCATGTCGGTGTAGCCGGTGTTCGTCTTCCACTTCTCGGCGAAGCCGTAGAACTGGTCGATCTCGCTCTTCCACTCCTCGACGCTCCAGTCGCCGCCGCCCTTGGCGCCGCAGAAGTGGCCGTTGAAGTGGGTGCCGATCTCGTTGCCCTCCTGCCAGGCCTTGCCGAGGTCCTCCAGCGTGGTGCGGACGTGTTCGTCGGTGGGGAAGCTGATCGCCGCCGATCCCTTGTCGTGCTGCGGCGGGTCGTAGAGGTCGGCCTTGCTCTTGGGCAGCAGGTAGATGCCGGTGAGGAAGAAGGTCATGTGCGCGTTGTACTCCCGCGCCATCTCCCGGTAGTGGGTGAACAGGCCGTCGTCGCCGGCCAGGGCTCCGTCCCAGGAGAAGACCACGAACTGGGGCGGCTTCTCCCCGGGCTTGAGCGGTACGGGCTTCAGGGTGCCCTTCTGCGGGCCGGTGTACGAGGTGGAGCCGTCCCCCAGCACCTTGGTCTTGCCGTCCCACTCCGGCTCTTCGTCCGCCGATGCCGTCGCCTTGCCGCCCTTGCCCGCGGAGGCGGTCGGCGCGGTGTTGTCGGTGCGGCTCAGCACCAGGTATCCCACGACCAGGGAGGTGACGACGAGGAAGGCCGCCAGGGTCAGGAAACCCGGATGGGCGGCGGCGGGGCGGTTCGTTGCCCGGGCCTTGCGGCGGCGGCCCGACGGTGGCGTCATGTGCGGCTCATTCTCGAGGGGTTCGGGGACTGCGGTGCGGCCCGTGGTCAGTCGAGCGGGCTCATGGCTTGGGACCAGATGCCGTAGGGGACGCTGTCGTCCGCTGTGCCGTCGATGCCCTTCAGCGGCAGCGGTTCGAGGCTCTTGGCCAGGTCGATGCGGTAGACCACGACGGCTGTGGAGACGGCCTTGTGCGTGCCGACGTACCAGGCGGACTTGTCGTCCTGGGTGGTGCCGGCCTTGCCCGCCACCTGGACGCCGTCGGGTGCCGCGCCGGGGTGGGCGGTGCGGAAGGCGTCGGTGAGCGCCGACATGACCTCCTCGGCCGTGTCGGCGCCGACCGCGCGGGCCGGTTTGGGCAGGGCCAGCGGGACCTTGGTGCCGTTGTGGGTGATCTGCCGCACGGAGTACGGCTCGGTGTGCTTGCCGGCCGCGGCGAAGGTGGAGTAGCCGCTGGCCATGCGGATGGCGCTCGGTGTGGAGCTGCCCTGCGTCATCATGGGCACCTGCGCCCCGAGGCTGGAGGGGAGCAGTCCGGCCGCCTCGGCGGTGGCGCGCACCTTGTCCAGGCCGGTGTCCATGCCGAGCTGCATGAACGGCGTGTTCACCGACAGGGCCAGCGCCCGGTGCAGGGAGATCTGTCCGTAGGACTTGTCGTCGTCGTTGCCGGCGGCGACCTTCTTGCCGCTGCGGTCCCAGTACGGCCCCTCCGGCGTGGTCACCGGCACGTCGTCGTCGCCGTCGTAGACGGACTCCCCGGTGACCGGCGTGGCCGCGCCGGTCCGCGTCTTGTGGACGCCGTGCTCCAGCCCGGCCGCGTACACGAAGGGCATGAAGGCGGAGCCGGCCGGGACGGTGGTGGCGTTGGACTCGTTGTAGCCCTGCGTACGGTGGTCGGGGCCGCCGTGGACGGCGAGGATCCGTCCGTCCGCGGCCACCGAGGCGGCGCCGAAGTGGGCGGTCTTCGCGTTCTTCGGGTCGTCCTTCAGTGCCTTGTCGCGGGCCTTGGTGACGGCGTCGGTGAGCTGGGCCTCACGGTCCTTCTCGAAGGTCGTGTAGATCTGGTATCCGCCGAGGTCGAAGTCCTTGTCGTCGATCTTCGCGGTCTTCTTGGCGTACTGGGAGGCGAGTTCGACGAGGTAGTCGCTCTGCTCACCGGTGTCGTACAGCGGATTGCTCTTGAGCGGCTCGGGGAATTTCGCGTACGAGGCCCGCTCGGCCTTGGAGAGTTTGCCGATGATGACCATCCGGTCCAGGGTCCAGGTCCAGCGTTCGACGGCACGGGCGCGGTTGGCGCCGCTCAGGGTCGGGTCGTAGAGCCCGGCGCCCTTGAGGAGGGCGGCGAGGAAGGCGGCCTCGCTGGCGTTCAGCTCGCTGACGTCCTTGCCGTAGTAGGCCTGGGCGGCGCGCTGGATGCCGTAGGTGCCGCGGCCGAACCAGCTGGTGTTGAGGTAGCCCTCCAGAATGTCGTCCTTGCTCATCTGGTTGTCGAGCTTGAGGGCGATCATCGCTTCGGTGAACTTGCGCCGGACCGTCTGGCTCTGGTTCAGGTAGACGTTCTTGACGTACTGCTGGGTGATCGTGGAGCCGCCCTGGGTGTCGCCCTGGCCGAGGGTGCGGAAGAGGGCGCGGCTGATGCCCTTGAAGGAGATGCCGGGGTCGCTGTAGAAGCTCTCGTTCTCGGCGGCGAGGACGGCCCAGCGGACGTCCTCGGGGATGTCCTTGAGGGGCATCGCCTGCCGCTGCACCCAGCCGGTGCGGGCCATGGGCGTCCCGTCGGCCCAGAAGTACACGTTGTCCTGCTGGGTGGCGTAGGTGTTGAGGTTGTCCGGGACGTCGGTGGCGGCGTAGGCGACGACCAGGAAGAGGCTGCTCAGGCCCAGGGTGGTGAGGAAGCCGCCGAGCCACTGCCGCCAGGAGGGTATCCAGCGGCGCCAGCCGGTGCGGCCGGGCCGCGGGTACTGCGGGCGCACCCGGCGCGCGTACGGGGCGAGGAAGGCCGTGAGGCGCGCGAAGTGCGGGGCCAGGACGGCGACGAGGGGTGCCAGCCGGGAGACGAAGGCGGCGGCGAAGCGGGAACGCACGGGAGGGCGGGGGGCTTTTCTGCCCTTCCGCCGGTCTTCGGATGAAGAAGAGTCGGATATCGAGGATTGGCCCGGTATGTTGGGTTCATCCTCGCTGCCTGGTATGCCCTCCGGTGGCACCCGCAGCTGCATGGTTTCGTCCGCCCTGAAAGAAGCGGGAACCTTCAACTGCATGGTGGCGTCGGCCGGCTCCTGGGGCTCCTCCCCCTGCCCCGCCTGGGTCACTGTGTCTCCCTCCGCACTCGGTATTGCTCGCGTAGGCAGACGTACAGACGTACGAGGGTCTGACATGGTTGCCGTCGGAACGGCAGCAAACCCTGAATCCCCCAACCTCGCGGTCGTCGCGGCGCCCTCAAATTACCAGCGCCCTTCGCAAGTTCTCCACATAAGAATTCGACAGAAGTGAACACCATCGAAACTGCCGGACCCGCGCCCGCGCAGAGAGGGATTAATCTTTCGGCATGCCTCGCTACGAGTACCGCTGCCGGACCTGCGGCGACACCTTCGAACTCAGCCGTCCCATGGCGGAGTCCGCCGCGCCCGCCGACTGCCCCTCCGGCCACGACGACACGGTCAAACTGCTCTCCACCGTAGCCGTCGGCGGCACGGTCTCCGCCCCCGCACCCAAGGCGGGCGGCGGAGGCGGAGGGGGCGGCTGCTGCGGCGGAGGCTGCTGCGGCTGAGGCCTACGGCGTCTCGCGGACGCCCTTGAGGAACTCCCGCAGGATCCGCTCCCCCGCCAGCACACCACGCTCGGGCAGCGCCGTGACCTGCGGTGCCGTCCACTCCGCTTCGTGCAGCTCACCGTGACCGGGGCGCCAGCCCCGGTCCGACACCAGCAGCAGATCGGCGTCGAGCAGGGAGTCACCGGCCGCCAGCGTCAGCGCGGCACCGGTGCGCCGGGCCACCTCACGCACGGCCGCGCTCTTGGTCAGCGGCTTCGGCACGGCGTAGATCTTGCGACCCTGGAGTGACACGGTCCAGCCGCGGTTCTCCGCCCAGACCGCCAGCTCCTTCACCCACTCCTCGGGCAGCAGCTCGCGCTCCACCACCAGGTAGGCGAACAGTTCCTCGGCGATGCGCTCCTTGCGCAGCCACAGCGGATCGGCGAAGGCCGCCAGGTGCGCCTGCACCTCCGCCAGCGGCGCGCACTCGTCGGCCAGCCGCGCGGTCACCACGGCCTGCCAGTCCGGGTCGGACACGCCGTCCACCAGCAGATGCCCGCCGTTGGCACAGATCGCGTACTTCGGCGGCGGGCCCGGCAGATTGATGCGCTGGTACTGCTTGCGGGTCCGGGTGGTCGTCGGCACGAACAGCGCCGCGTCCCCCAGCCCGGTCAGCAGGTGCGCCGCCGTCTCCGTCATGTACGACAGGGGACGGCTCTCGTGCACCTCCACGCAGAGCAGCCGGGGTGCCCGCGCGTCCGGCATCGTCAGCGCGAGGGCCGCCGCGGAGTAGATGAGCGTACGGTCGAGGTCGCTCGCCACCAGCACCGGCATCACAGGGCCACCGCCTTGCCGTCGGCGCCGGTCGCGCCGCGCGTGAACTGCGGGTGGATCAGCCCGACGCAGGTGTACGGCAGGTCACCGACCTCCTCCACGGGCACCCCGCGCTGCCCGGCGAGCAGCCGGACGTGGTCCAGGTCGGCGCCCGCCCCGGCCCGCGCCAGGATCTTCCAGGGCACCCGGCGCAGCAGCACCCGGGTGGTCTCGCCGACGCCGGGCTTGACCAGGTTCACATCGTGGATGCCGTACTCCTCACTGATGCGCTCGACCGCGGCCCAGCCCTCCCAGGTCGGCTCCCGGTCGGCGGCGAGCAGCTCCTTCACCGTGGCGTCCACGGCCTCCGCGACCTCGGGGAAGCGGGCCGAGACGGCGTCCAGGAAGGCGCCCGAGAGGTCCGCTGCGGCCAGCTCGCGGTAGAACTTCGCGCCGTGGAAGTCGTCCGGGCCGACCAGGTCGGCGCGCAGCACGGTCCGCGATATCAGGCCGGACACCGTCGAGTTGAGGCAGGCGGAGGGGATCAGGAAGTCCTCGCGCGTGCCGTACGTCCGCACGCAGGAGCCCGGGTCGGCCAGCACCGCGATCTCCGGGTCGAAGCCGGGCGCGCCGCCGGCCGCCTCGAACTCCTCGACCGCCGCCGTCAGTTCCCGGGTGATGGCGCCCTTGCCGGTCCAGCCGTCGACGAAGACGACGTCGGCCGGGTCGTGGTGCTCGGCCAGCCAGCGCAGCGCGTTGGCGTCGATGCCCCGGCCGCGGACGATGGAGACCGCGTAGTGCGGCAGGTCCAGGCCGTGCCGGTGCTGGGCCCAGCGGCGCATCAGCACGCCGACCGGGGTGCCGGCGCGGGCCAGGGAGACGAGCACCGGGCGCGGGGACCGCTCGGCGATCACCAGTTCCGTCACCGCGCCGACGGCCTGCGCCAGCCGGGCCGCGGACGTCTCCAGTGCCGCGTGGAACAGCTCCTGGTAGTGCGCGCTGGGCTGGTACTCCACCGGCAGCGACTCCGCGTAGTGCGCGCCGCCGCTCTGGATGGCCTCCTCGCGCTCCTCGGTCGGCGCCTCCAGCGTCACGTCCGAGAGGTCCTGGAGCAGCCAGCCGACCTCCTCGGGCGCGTACGAGGAGAAGGCGGGACCACGGAGGGGGTCGGGCAGCATCGCGGACCTTTCGGGTACGTACAGCGGCTCGGGGACGTAACTGGGCACGACCGCGAGGACGACGTGCGGGGTGTGCGCGGCGAGCCGGTCCAGGAGGCCGCCGGGGGCGTGCAGCGCGGGAGTGTCGGCGGCGGAGTCGACGACGGCCACCACGGCGTCGAAGCCGGCGCCCGCGACGTTGTAGGCGTAGCGCTCGCCGGGGCCGTCGGCCGGATCGTCGTGGGCGGGGAAGACGATCCGGCTGCGTATCGCGTAGCCGGGGTCGTCGACCGCCAGGACGGGCGAGCGGGTGGTGGTGGAGAAGCGCACCTCGGCGGCCGTGACCTGCTCCAGCTCGCGGGCCAGCCGCAGCGGGGCGTACATCAGCTCCTCGAAGCCGAGGACGTGCACCCGGCGTGCGCCCTCGGGCAGGGCATCGGCGAGCCGTGCCGCCATCGCGGGCAGGGCGCCCTCCAGCCGGGTCCGGTGCTGCGGGGTGAAGCCGTGCCGGCCGCCGTCGGGCAGGCCGCGGGGCCAGCGGAGGTCGGCCCGTGTGACGCGGCCGGTGGCGGCGGGCTCCGCGGGGTCCGTCATGGCCGGCTCGTGCCGTGCGACGAGTTCCTGGCCCTTCTCCAGCACCCCCTCGGGGAGCCCGACCGTGCCCGAGGCCGCCGTCACCAGGTCGACGCGGGCGTCGATCTCGCGGGCGAAGGCCGCCAGGCGGCCCGCGTCGGCCGGGGAGCGCATGTCGACCAGGGCGACGACGACGTACCGGCGGCGCGGATAGCGCTCGTGCAGGTCGCGGATGGTGTTCAGGACGGTGTTGCCGGTGGAGAACTCGTCGTCGACGAGCACCAGCGGGCCGTCCCCGACGAGCAGCGCCGGGTCCTCCGGCAGCAGCAGGTGGGAGGTGGCGTGCGAGTGGGACTCCTCGAAGCCGCCCGCCGGGACGAGGCCGGGGACGGGGCGCCGGGTGGAGTGCAGGTAGGGCGCCCGGCCGATGCCGTCGGCGACGGAGTGGCCGAGGCCGGTGGCCGTCTCCGCGTACCCGAGGACGACGGCCTCGGCGGCCTCCTCGCCGAGCAGCTCGCCCACCCGGCGGCCCAGGGTGAAGCCGTAGCCGTAGACCACGGAGGGCGCCTGGGGCACGTGCTTGCCCAGCACGTTCGAGACGAGCAGGTGGGCCCGCTTGGGGTTGCGGCGCAGGGCCAGCCCGAGCAGAGCGGTCAGCTCGTCGTCGCCCATGAGCTGGACCCCGAGCCGCTCCGCGACCCAGCTCCCGGTCCAGACCCCGTCGTTCACTGCGTTGTTCATGCGTCCCTATGTCGTGAGGATGGTGGTGCCGGTGATGCGTCGGTTCCGGTGGTGCGTCGGTTCGGTGGTGCGCGGGGTCAGCCGGGGATGCCCGCGGCGAGCAGGTCGACGAAGCTGACGTCCTCGTGCGCGACGCCGAAGACCTCGGCGCGCAGCATGGTCCGCTCGGCCCAGGCCCGGTGCGGCTTCACCTCGTTCATCTTGTTCGTGTACGCCGACCTCAGGACGCCACCGCCGCCGCGCTCAGGCCGCAGGATGTCCGCGGCGTCGCCGTACTCCTCGTGGCTGACCACGGACAGCGCGTGCACGGCCGGTACGTGCGAGGGGTGGATGCAGGTCTTGCCCAGCAGACCGTTGGCGTGGTCGAGGGAGATCTCGCGCAGCAGTCCGTCCATCGCGTGTTCGATCAGTTTCTCACGCAGCTCGACGGCCTGTCCTTCCAGGAAGGGGCTGTGCCGCAGCATCGGCTTGAACATGCGCTCGGGGACCCGGAAGTACTCCCAGACCGGCCCGGTCACCGTGAAACCCGTGCCGTCGGCCCGCCCCAGCATGTTCACCACGTCGGCGATCACGGAGGCGACGATCTGGACGTCGTAGGCGGTCATGTCGGGCGCCCGGCGCAGGCCGTACGACGAGCAGAAGTCGGTGACACCGAGGCGCAGCGCGAGAACCCGGCTGCGGTACTTCTCCACGGCGCGGGCGATGCCCTCCAGGGCGTCCACCCGCGACTCTCGGTACATCAGCTCGGGGGTCTCCAGGACGGGCATGCCGAACAGCCGCCGGCCGCTCGCCAGCTCGGCGCCGGCCAGGGCCTCCAGGAAGGGGATGCCGCGTTCCTCGGTGAACTTCGGGAAGACGAATCCGCTGAGCAGCCGCACGGCCGGGCCGAGGCGCCGGACCAGGTCCGGGATCTGCTCGGGGGTGCGGATGCGGATGAACAGCAGCGGCGGCTCCAGGCCGGGGCGGGCGGCCAGGTCCGTGAACTGGCGGACGAGGTTCTCCTCACCCTCCTCCACGTCCTCGTCGCCGATGGAGTCCTCCAGGCACAGCACCATGGACACGACTCCACGCCCGGTCTGCTTGAGGATGTCCTCGGCCAGCCGGGGCCGGGTGGCCGGGCTGTAGAGCGTGGCCCCGAGAGCGGCGGACAGCACCCGGGCCGAGGAGTCCACGTCGAACGAACACGGCTCCCGATGGAACAGTCGCTGCCGCACCTCAGGGGCGAGGTGCCCAAAATGACGCATATATCTCCCCCGTGGTGCAAGTCGAGCGTATGGATTCGGCAAGAGGTGGCCGGTAATAGTACGTAGAGACCCATGTCATGGGTTCCCACCGGTCATGAATTTCAGGTAACTCCAGGTGGCGCAGAACAGCACAACCCGGCACGACCCGGCATCCTCCACTGAGGGAGTGCCGGTTGCCGTCTACCCGCATTGTCGTGAGCAGAACCGAGAGGGCAGGATGAGCGCATGACGCACGCGATGCTGAAGGGGTCGAACGTCCCGCTGAAGGCCACCACGGTACGGGCCGTGCTGCGCTGGACACCCGGGCAGGGGGTCCCGGACGTCGACGCCTCCGCGCTGCTCCTCGGCCCCGAGGGTCGTGTGCGATCCGACGAGGACTTCGTCTTCTACAACCAGCCCCGGCACCCCGCCGGGAAGGTCTGGCGGCTCGGCAAGAAGCGGGTCGCCGAGGGCCTCACCGACACGATCCAGACAGATCTGGCCGGTGTCGAGTCCGAGGTCGGCCAGATCCTCCTGGTCGCTTCGGCGGACGGCGCCACGTTCGACCGCGTACGCGCCCTCAGCATCCTGCTGTACGACGCCGCGACCGCCGGGGGTGAGCCGCTGGCCACCTTCGACATCCGCCCGGAGACCGGCGAGGAGACCGCGCTGATCTGCGGCGAGCTGTACCGCCGCGGGGAGGGCTGGAAGTTCCGCGCGCTGGGTGAGGGCTACTCCAACGGTCTCAAGGGCCTCGCCACGGACTTCGGCATCTCCGTCGACGAGTCGGAGGAGGCCGCTGCCGACGCCGACGCGGACGCCGGCTCCACGCCCAGCCTCTCCCAGCCGCTGCCGCCGGAGCAGCCCACGGCAGGCGTCCCGCAGCAGCCCGCCGCCTACGGCTTCCCCGCCTCCCTGCCGACGTACGGCTACGGCTATCCGGACGCGGCACCGGCCGGGTCGGCCCCCGCCGGTGAATTCCGCATGCCGCCGCAGGGGCCGCAGTTCATCGGCCGGTGAGGACGACCGCGGTGGCGGGGCCGGCGGCGGGAAGCTAGCGCTCGGCCCTCGTCTTGTAGCCGCGCCCCCACTGCAGCCCCCACCCGTAGAGCCGGTCCAGCTCGGCCTGGAAGCCGTACACGAAGCGCACCTCGCGCCGGACCATCATCTCGCCCTTCACGTTCTCGATCATGACCACGGCGCAGGAGCGGGCCTGGGGGTGCCGCTCGTCGAGGCCTATCTCGATGCGCGGCCCGTTGCTCGGGTAGAGCGTGACGATCGCGTGCGTACGGTCGAAGGCCGGCGTCTGGTCGTAGATGTAGACGAAGACCAGCAGGCGCTTGATGGAGTCCCGGTGGTCCAGGTTGACGTAGATCGTCTCGCCGGACGCGGACCCGAACCGGTCGTCACCGCTCAGTTTCACGAACGGTGCCGCGTTGATCTCGCCGAGCAGGCCGCCCAGCGGCTGGACGACGCCCTTCGTCCCGTCCGCCAGCTCGTACAGACAGCCCAGGTCGAGGTCGACGTTGACCATGCTCTGGCTGTGTCCGATGACCTCCGGCGGGCGCAGCGCCTTCAGAGGGTGGCGCAGCAGGCTCTCCCGCGAGTCGCCGCCGAAGTCCGAGGTGCGCATCCGCCAGGTCAGGTTGATGCGCAGGTGCCCGGTGGCCGCGTCCTGCTTGGTGAGCGAGACCTGGCTGTGCCGTTTGGTCAGCTCTATCGCGTTGCTCGCCGCACTGCCCGAGTCGAAGTCGGCGGCCCTGCCGGGCCAGAGTCCGTCGAAGAAGCCCATTACCGCCCCCAAGTTCCACGCCCGATGACGCCTGTCCGCACAGTCCCCCCGGAAACGGCCGGCGGGACGGCCCCGAGGACTGGTCCTCGACGGCCGCCCCGCTCAGAGCGTTCCTCACCGGGAAGCTGATCACACGCCGGACGACACCTCAGTCTTGTCGTCCGAGTCCGCTTTTCCCTCTGCCGCCGCCAGTGCCCGGTTGCGGCGCACGGAGGACCAGAAGGACCAGCCGATCAGAACCACACCGACCATGCCGGTGATGAACTCGTGGATCTCGTACTGGATGGTGATGAGCAGGATCACCGCGAGGGCGCCGATCGCGTAGTGCGCGCCGTGCTCCAGGTAGACGTAGTCGTCGAGGGTGCCCTCGCGGACCAGGTAGACGGTGAGCGAGCGGACGTACATGGCGCCGATGCCGAGACCGAGGGCCATCAGCACGATGTCGTTGGTGATGGCGAAGGCGCCGATCACGCCGTCGAAGGAGAACGACGCGTCCAGGACCTCGAGGTAGAGGAACATGAAGAAGGCGGCCTGGCCGGCCAGGACGATGGGTGCCTTCTTCTTGCCGGTGCGCGCGGCTTCCTCCTCGGCCTCGTGCTCGCGTTCCTCCTCTTCCTCCAGCTTGTTCTCGAAGTAGCCGGAGAGGCCACCGACCACCATGTACGTGATCAGGCCGCCGATGCCGGAAAGCAGGACGGTCTCGGCCTTGTCCGCGGGCCCGGCGTGCAGGTGGGCGTGGGTGGCGAAGGTCATCGCGGTGACCAGCAGGACGATCAGGGCGATACAGACCGACAGCATGTCGACCTTGCCCAGCTTGGCCAGCGGGCGCTCCAGCCAGCCGAGCCACTTGATGTCCCGGTCCTCGAAGATGAAGTCAAGGAAGATCATCAGCAGGAACATGCCGCCGAAGGCGGCGATCGCGGGGTGCGCGTCGGTGACCAGCTGCTCGTAGCGGTCCTTGTCGGTCAGGGCGAGGTCGACGGCCTCGATCGGCCCGAGCTGGGCGCTGATCGCGACGATCACGACCGGGAAGACCAACCGCATGCCGAAGACGGCGATCAGCACGCCGATGGTGAGGAAGATGCGCTGCCAGAAGGCGTTCATCTTCTTCAGGATTCCGGCGTTGACTACTGCGTTGTCGAAGGACAGCGAGATCTCGAGGACGGACAGGATCGCCACGACACCGAGACCGGTCCACCCCCCGTAGAACACCGCTGCGACGAGGCCGAGCGCGGTGACCGCGAACGACCACCCGAAGGTTTTCAGAACCACTGGCTACCCAATCCTGTCTCTGGGTCCCGGTCCCCCCAAGCGAAGCCTGGGGGAGGGTTTCCCCCGCGCCGTACGCGGCTTTACGAAACGTTGACTCCGAAGTCTAGAGCGATGCCCCGCAGGCCCGACGCGTACCCCTGTCCCACCGCACGGAACTTCCACTCGCCCTGGTACCGGTAGAGCTCCCCGAAGATCATGGCCGTCTCGGTGGAAGCGTCCTCGCTGAGGTCGTACCGGGCGAGCTCCTGGCCGTCGGCCTGATTCACGACGCGAATGAAAGCATTGCTGACCTGGCCGAACGTCTGACCGCGCTCGTCAGCCAGGTGGATGGAGACGGGGAAGACGATCTTGTCGCACTGGGCGGGCACCGTGCCGAGGTCGACGATGAGCGACTCGTCGTCGCCGTCGCCCTCACCGGTGAGATTGTCACCGGTGTGCTCCACCGAGCCGTCGGGACTCTTGAGCTGGTTGTAGAACACGAACCACTCGTCACCCATGACCCGCCCGCCGGTGCACAGCAGCGCGCTGGCGTCCAGGTCGAATGGGGCTCCGGTGGTGGAGCGCGCGTCCCAGCCGAGACCGACCATCACCTGAGTGAGGTTCGGCGCGACCTTGGACAGGGAGACGTTGCCTCCCTTGGCGAGCGTGACACCCATGTGCTGGTCCTCCCCTAGGCCGTGCTTCTTCGGTTGTCCTGCACGTCCGGCGCCGCCCGTAAACGGTGCGGCGCCGGACGGAGCCGTCACGTGATGGCGACGGCGTCTCCTCGAGGATCGGCTCAGACGTTGACGCCGAAGTCCTGCGCGATACCGCGCAGGCCCGAGGCGTAGCCCTGGCCGATGGCGCGGAACTTCCACTCCGCGCCGTGCCGGTACAGCTCGCCGAAGACCATGGCGGTCTCCGTCGAGGCGTCCTCGCTGAGGTCGTACCGGGCGATCTCCGCCTCGCCGGCCTGGTTCACGACGCGGATGAAAGCGTTGCGCACCTGGCCGAAGGACTGCTGGCGGTTCTCGGCGTCGTAGATCGAGACCGGGAAGACGATCTTCTCGACCTCCGGGGGTACGGCGGCGAGGTTGACCTTGATCTGCTCGTCGTCGCCCTCGCCCTCACCGGTGATGTTGTCGCCGGTGTGCTCGACGGAGCCGTCGGCGCTCTTGAGGTTGTTGAAGAAGACGAAGTTGGCGTCGCTGGCGACCTTGCCCGAGCTGTTCAGCAGCAGTGCGCTGGCGTCCAGGTCGAAGTCGGTACCGGTCGTGGTGCGGACGTCCCACCCCAGACCGACGATGACCGCGGTCAGGCCCGGGGCCTCCTTGGTCAGCGATACGTTGCCGCCCTTGCTGAGGCTGACTCCCACGAGTCCTCCATTGGTGTCCGGGGGCGGGGAGCCCCGTAGTGGTCGGATATCGGATCAACGCTTCGATCCTAGTGAGGGGTTCCCGCACCCCGCAGGCCCTGGAGCCGAAGAATCACGAGGTGTCGGCCGGGCCGGCCCGAGCGGGCGCCGCCCCCGTGGGGCCCGCGGAACGCCGGTGACGGCCGGGATCAGAGCGCGTCGAGGGCCGAGACGTACGCACCGAGGTCGCGGGCGTCCGGCAGCGCGTTGACGACGGTCCAGCGCACGACGCCCTCCTTGTCGATGACGAAGGTGCCGCGCACCGCGCAGCCCTTGTCCTCGGCGAAGACCTCGTAGGCGCGGGAGACCTCCCCGTGCGGCCAGAAGTCGCTCAGCAGCGGGTAGTCCAGGCCCTCCTGCTCGGCGAAGACGCGCAGGGTGTGGATGGAGTCGTTGGAGACGGCGAGCACCTGGGTGTCGCGGTCGGAGAACTTCGGCAGGTTGTCGCGCACCTCGCACAGTTCGCCGGTGCACACACCGGTGAAGGCGAAGGGGTAGAACAGCAGGACGACGTTCTTGCTGCCGCGGAAGTCGGACAGCCTCACGGACCGGCCGTGGTTGTCCTTGAGCTCGAAGTCGGGGGCCTTGTCGCCGACCTGGATCGCCATCGTCGTGGAACCCTTTCCTGTGGCTTCGCCGGAACCGGTTACGGCGTTCGGGTGAGAACACACCCGGAACGCCGGTAACCACCCTACGCAGCGGCCACCACGCACCTGTGGACGGGCCGATGCGGGATCGGCCCGTCCACAGGTGATGAGAGGGGTTTGTTGCGGTTCTCCGCTACCTCGACGAGGTCATTTCCTGGACGCGGTCACTTCTTGGACTTGGCGGCCTTGGGCGTCACCAGCCGGCTGCCACTCCAGTCCTTGCCCACGCTGACGCTCTTGCTGGCCGACAGACCCGCCGTCGTCGCGGCTTCAGAGATGTCACTCGGTTCCACGTACCCCGTCCGGCCGGTCTTCGGCGTCAGGAGGAGGATCGAGCCGCCTTCTTCGATGTACGTGGTGGCGTCCACCAGCGCATCCGTCAGGTCGCCGTCCTCGTCGCGGAACCAGAGCACCACGGCGTCTGCGACGTCGTCGTAGTCCTCATCCACCAGGTCGCTGCCGATGACTTCCTCGATGGACTCGCGGAGCTCCTGATCGACGTCGTCGTCGTAGCCGATCTCCTGGACCACCTGCTCGGGCTGGAACCCCAGCCTGACGGCAGGGCTCGTCCGCTCCTCCGCGTGGTCCGCGGTCGCGCTCACGGGTTGCCTCCTGATCATGTTTCGGGAATAACTCAGCCACGCGCGTGCGCGAAGCATTGGCCGTAGTCCACACGGGCGGGACGGATCGCGCAAGTACCCGGCGGTTCGGACCGCCGAAACGGTGACGATCCTGGCGGTGTCGGCGCAACTCCTGGCACGCGAGGCGAAGGGAAGGTGACGTGCACCACACCTATCTGCCCCGTTTGCGTATTTGAGAACCACCCAAGGGTACGAGACTCGAACGGGTGCCGGTTACCTCGGGGTAGAGATGACGTTTGCGGCCCCTAGGTACACGATGGGGGGCGGTGCAAGTACTGGAGACAGCCCCCACAGCCCGACACAGCCCCACAGCCCCACAGCCCCTCTGACAGGTAAGGAACAGCGTGGCTTCCGGATCCGATCGCAACCCGATCATCATTGGCGGCCTTCCGAGTCAGGTTCCTGACTTCGATCCCGAGGAAACCCAGGAGTGGCTCGACTCCCTCGACGCCGCCGTCGACGAGCGCGGCCGGGAACGGGCCCGCTACCTCATGCTGCGCCTGATCGAGCGGGCCCGCGAGAAGCGCGTGGCCGTGCCCGAGATGCGCAGCACGGACTACGTGAACACCATCCCCACGCGCGCCGAGCCGTTCTTCCCGGGCAACGAGGAGATCGAGCGGAAGATCCTCAACGCGACCCGCTGGAACGCGGCCGTGATGGTCTCGCGCGCGCAGCGGCCGGGGATCGGCGTCGGCGGCCACATCGCCACCTTCGCCTCCTCGGCTTCGCTGTACGACGTCGGCTTCAACCACTTCTTCCGCGGCAAGGACGAGGGCGACGGCGGCGACCAGGTCTTCTTCCAGGGGCACGCCTCCCCCGGCATCTACGCGCGCGCCTACATGCTCGACCGGCTGAGCGAGCAGAACCTCGACGCGTTCCGCCAGGAGAAGTCGAAGGCGCCGCACGGCCTGTCCTCGTACCCGCACCCGCGGCTGATGCCGGACTTCTGGGAGTTCCCGACCGTGTCCATGGGTCTTGGGCCCATCGGCGCGATCTACCAGGCGCGGATGAACCGCTACATGCACGCGCGCGGGATCGCCGACACGTCGAAGTCGCACGTGTGGGCCTTCCTCGGCGACGGCGAGATGGACGAGCCGGAGTCGCTCGGCCAGCTGACCATCGCCGCGCGCGAAGGCCTGGACAACCTGACCTTCGTCGTCAACTGCAACCTCCAGCGCCTGGACGGCCCGGTGCGCGGCAACGGCAAGGTCATCCAGGAACTGGAGTCGGTCTTCCGCGGCGCCGGCTGGAACGTGATCAAGCTGATCTGGGACCGCACCTGGGACCCGCTGCTCGCGCAGGACCGCGACGGCATCCTCGTCAACAAGATGAACACCACCCCGGACGGCCAGTTCCAGACCTACGCCACCGAGTCCGGCGCGTACATCCGCGACCACTTCTTCGGCGACGACCAGCGGCTGCGCGCCATGGTCGAGGGCATGACCGACGACCAGATCCTGCACCTGGGCCGCGGCGGCCACGACCACCGGAAGATCTACGCGGCGTTCAAGGCGGCCGTGGAGCACACCGGCCAGCCGACGGTCATCCTGGCGAAGACGGTCAAGGGCTGGACTCTCGGCCCCAACTTCGAGGGCCGCAACGCCACGCACCAGATGAAGAAACTGACGGTCGACGACCTCAAGCGCTTCCGCGACCGGCTGCACCTCCCGATCGCCGACAAGGAGCTGGAGAGCGGCGCGCCGCCGTACTACCACCCGGGGCGCGACTCCGAGGAGATGCAGTACATGCACGACCGGCGCAAGGGGCTCGGCGGGTACGTCCCGACCCGCGTCGTGCGCGCCCAGCCGCTGCCGCTGCCCGACGACCAGACGTACGCGAGTGTGAAGAAGGGCTCCGGTCAGCAGTCCATCGCCACGACCATGGCCTTTGTGCGGCTCCTCAAGGACCTCATGCGGGACAAGGAGATCGGCAAGCGGTTCGTGCTGATCGCGCCGGACGAGTACCGCACGTTCGGCATGGACTCGTTCTTCCCGAGCGCGAAGATCTACAACCCGCTCGGCCAGCAGTACGAGTCGGTCGACCGTGAGCTGCTGCTCGCGTACAAGGAGTCCCCGACGGGGCAGATGCTGCACGACGGCATCTCCGAGGCGGGCTGCACGGCCTCGCTGATCGCGGCCGGTTCGGCGTACGCCACGCACGGCGAGCCGCTCATCCCGGTCTACGTCTTCTACTCGATGTTCGGTTTCCAGCGCACCGGCGACCAGTTCTGGCAGATGGCCGACCAGCTGGCGCGCGGTTTCGTGCTGGGTGCGACCGCCGGCCGTACGACGCTGACCGGTGAGGGCCTCCAGCACGCCGACGGCCACTCTCAGCTGCTCGCCTCGACGAACCCGGGCTGTGTCGCCTACGACCCGGCGTTCGGCTTCGAGATCGCGCACATCGTCAAGGACGGTCTGCGCCGGATGTACGGCCCGGACAGCGAGGACGTCTTCTACTACCTCACCGTCTACAACGAGCCGATCCAGCACCCCGCCGAGCCCGAGAACGTGGACGTCGAGGGCATCCTCAAGGGCGTCCACCGCTTCAGCGAGGGCACCTCGGGATCGATCCCGGCACAGATCCTCGCCTCGGGCGTGGCCGTCCCCTGGGCCGTCGAGGCCCAGCGGATCCTCGCCGAGGAGTGGAACGTCCGTGCCGACGTCTGGTCGGCGACCTCCTGGAACGAGCTGCGGCGTGAGGCCGTCGAGGTCGAGCGGCACAACCTGCTGCACCCGGAGGAGGAGCAGCGCGTGCCGTACGTGACGCGCAAGTTCAGCGGGGCGCAGGGCCCGTTCGTGGCCGTCTCCGACTGGATGCGGTCGGTGCCGGACCAGATCGCGCGCTGGGTGCCGGGGCCGTACCAGTCGCTGGGCGCGGACGGCTTCGGCTTCGCGGACACCCGTGGGGCCGCGCGCCGCTTCTTCCACATCGACGCCCAGTCGGTGGTCCTGGCGGTGCTGACCGAGCTGGCCAAGCAGGGCAAGGTCGACCGGTCGGCGCTGAAGCAGGCCATCGACCGCTACCAGCTGCTGGACGTGGCCTCGGCCGACCCGGGGGCGGCGGGCGGCGACGCCTAGCGGGATCCCCGGCCGGGGGGGGGCCGGGGGCGGCGGAGCCCGATGGCTCCGCCGCCCTTACCCGTTCCTTACGATGCGGGCATGGAGCAACGATCGGCGCAGGAACGCTGGGAGCGGTGGACGCAGCGGCCGCTGCTGGTGCTGGCGGTGGTGTTCGCCGTCGCCTACGCCGTGCCCATCGTGCGCACCTCGGCCGGACCGTCGCTGAAGTCGGCGTGCGTCTGGATCGGCTGGGGGGTGTGGGCGGCCTTCGCCGTGGACTACGTGGTCCGGCTGGTGCTGGCCGAGCAGCGGCGGGTGTTCCTGCGTACGCACTGGCTGGACCTGTTCGCGGTGCTGCTGCCGCTGGTCCAGCCGCTCAGGCTGCTGCGGCTCGTGTCGACCCTGCTGCTGGTGGGACAGCGGGCCCGGATGGCCTCGCAGGTCCGGCTGACGACGTATGTGGCGGGCTCGGTGGTGGGGCTGCTGATCTTCGGCTCACTCGCGGTGCTGTCGGTCGAGCGCGAGTCGCCCGGGGGGAACATCCGGTCGCTGGACGACGCGCTGTGGTGGTCCTTCACGACGATGACGACCGTGGGCTACGGCGATCACGCGCCGACCACGGGACTCGGGCGGCTGATCGCGGTCGGGCTGATGCTCGCCGGGATCGCGCTGCTGGGTGTCGTCACCGCGAACATCGCCGCGTGGTTCATCGAGCGGTTCGAGAAGGACGACGTGGGGGAGCGGGAGCAGACCGAGGCGATCCGCACCCTCACGGACGAGGTCCGTGCCCTCAGGGCGGAGGTGGCGGCCCTGAGGGCCACGGGCCCGTCCGCGGGCTCCGCCGCCCCCGGCCCCCCGGCCCATGCC